>JANXNT010001016.1 GCA_025353985.1 Limnoglobus sp. | reverse complement strand
TTGCAAACCGTTGCCTTACCACTTGGCTAAGGGGCCATATCGTTCGCCCAGTTTTATCGTTTCTCCGGGTGTGCGTCAACCGCACTCGCCAAAGAGGCTTCACCCGCCCGGTTCTGGCGGTAACGGTGGCAGTGCGGGCGACGAGCGATTGACTAAACCCGGTGCGTTCTGCATCGAGTCGCCGGGCTTGCCGCTCGTCGGCACAATGATCGGTTTCACTTCGCCGGTTGCTACATCGAGAACGATGCACGTTTTCGGGTTCGCGCGAAATAACGCGCCAGGGTTAGCAACCAACGTTTTACCCGTGCGGTGTTGTTCGCGAATGTGCGTGTGGCCATAGAAGACGTAATCGAAGTAATTGCAGTGTTCGAGTTCGTAAAATTGATGGCGGTCGTGGCTGTGAACCCACGCGATCCGCTTGCCGACGAGTTCCATCGCGCCGAACGATTCGTGGTGGTGCCCGCCCGCATCGCGGATCGCGGCCGCGAGTTTGACTTTCTCTTTGTCCCAGTTGCCGAAGACGAAATGCGTGGGGATCGGGCGAAAGAGCGCAACGGTTTCGGCGGTTTCAATGTCGCCGCAATGCAAGATGAGTTCGACCTGATTCTCGACCAACAGGCGTACCGCATCGGCGACGATTTCGAGTCGATCGTGGGTATCGCTGATGATGCCGATCCGCATACCGTCCTCATCTACGCCGGAAGGTTTGGCACGCTCCAATCGACAGTCGTCGATTTCCCTGCCAAACGATCAGACATTATCACGATAACAAACCGAACCGTGGATGGGGAGGAGAGAAGTCGCGAACTGGCGAAGTCGCGCGAGCCATCGGCTAGCGCGTTCGCCGCAATTTCACTTCTTCGCGGGGAAATCGATCGCATTGACCAGCGCGACATCGCGGGTACCAACTTTGCCAGCGGTCTCTTGTTTCGTCAGGCAAGTGACGGCGACTTGTTGGCCATCGGGGCCGGTCAGCAGGTGGAACGACTGCACGACGGCCATACCGTCTTGCAGGCCGGCTGCCGACAATCGATAGAGTTGGCGACCGAGGCCCGCAGGGATGGGGCCGTTCTCCAGTACCTTCTTCGGCTCCCAATTCGCTTGTTTCGCAGTCGCATCGACGAACTCGTTCAGCGTGGCCTTGCGGTCGCCCTTTAGGTCCGTTGGCTTCCACTCGGCAATCGTCGCCTGTGCAATCAGCTCGCCTTTCACCATTAATCGCATCACGAGGTGCGTCTGATTTTGCACGACGATGTGCCAGTCGCGCGGGTAGATCATCTCGAATTTCGCGGTCGCGTCCGTGTGGCGAAGTTGCATCAGCAGTTCGGGGATCTTCCCGTCGGCGGGGAGTTTTTCGCGAACGGTGGCCGACAATTCTTTAGGCTCCTCGGTGACTGGCGTGCGAGTCAGCACGATCGTGGCCTTCGCTTCAATCGCCGGTCCGATCGGCCCACGGTCGCGGTCGTCGGTTTGTTCCCACGTCAACGCAACGGTCTTTTTCGTAGCGATATCGAAGGTTCCACGGGCCACAACGACCACCTTTACACTCGCGCCGTGCTCGATGCCTTCGGCCTTGCCGTCGATCGCAAAGCTCGCTTTGCCGTCCTTGACTTCGATCAGTTTGCCGACGAGCTCGTTCTTAATCAACCCCGCGAACAGGCACGCCGTCTGCGCGGCCTCGGGGCTGATCGGCCACGTCTCACCGGGTTTCACGTCCTTGTTCGGAAGTAGCAACGGTAGGCAGAACGTATCGAAATGCTCGGCGACCAAATCGAGTTCATCGCGGGTCAGCGGGCCATCGGGGTTGAGTTGCGTGGTGCCATCGTTGCCGCGCTGCGCGACGATCAGCCGACGATCCGCACCGAGTGTCCGCTTCGACTTTTCACCACCCACGAAACTATCCGACGTCGCTTCCGTGTAATATCGCACGACTTTGCCGGTACCCGTTCCGGTGGCGATTTCGTTTCGCTCGACGAACTGGTGTTTCGCGCGCGTTTCGAGGGGCAACCGTTCGATCTTCCCCTCGCGATCGACCTTCATTGCGCCGGACACCGCGAGCGTAATATCGAAGCGTTGGAACTCGCCCGGCTTCGTTTCTTCGGCGAGTCGCACCGACTCCGACTGTGCCAAAACGGGCAAACCCGAAGCCACGAGAGCGAACGTCGAACCGATCATCTGCCGGCGTGTGAAGCGCATGAGATACCATCCTGCAAGGGAAGTCATTCACCGTGTGCCACGGACATACCCAGAACCCCAGAAGGTGTCAAGGCAAAGGCATAGCGGTTGTTTCCCACTGGATGACAAGTATAATTGTGTGTAACGATTTCCGTGCCAATCTGAGTTGGCAATCTTCCGCAAGGTGTCGAAATGGCTGGAGTGGACCAAGAGAAAACGGGCCTGGGTAACTACTTCATCGCGAACTACCCGCCGTTTTCGTTCTGGAAGCCGAGCTATCTACCCGATGCGGTGATGGCATTGAATTCCCCACCCGTACCTGGTACGCCGCTCGGGCTGTATTTGCACATCCCGTTCTGCCGCAAACGTTGCAAATTCTGCTACTTTCGAGTCTATACCGACAAGAACGCCAAAGATGTCGAAGTCTATCTGAACGCGATTGTGAAGGAAGTCGAACTGCTGGCACAGACGCCGTGCATCGGCGGGCGGAAGCTCGATTACATCTATTTCGGCGGTGGCACGCCGTCGTACTTAAGTGCGACGCAACTGCGCGGAATGATTGAGAGACTTCAGACGATACTGCCGTGGGATGCGGCCCGTGAAGTCGCGTTCGAGTGCGAGCCGGGCACGCTCCAACAACACAAGCTGCAAACGCTCCGCGAACTCGGTGTCACCCGCCTTTCGCTCGGCGTCGAGAACTTCAAACCGGAGATTCTCCAGTTCAACGGCCGCGCACACTTGGAGGAAGAAATCCATCGCGCTTACGGTTGGGCACGCGATCTCGGTTTCGAGCAAATCAACATCGACCTGATCGCGGGGATGGTCGGCGAAGATTGGCCGAACTGGCGCGACTGCGTACGAAAGACGATCGCGATGTCGCCCGATAGCGTCACAGTGTATCAGATGGAATTGCCGTATAACACCGTTTTTTCGCGGGAATTGAAGGTGATCGGCCAAGACGAACCGCAACTCGGCATTGCCGATTGGCCAACGAAGCGGGCGTGGGTCGATTATGCCTTCGAGGAGTTTCAGAACGCCGGTTACGAGATTTCGAGCGCCTACACCGTCGTGAAAAGCAAAGCGAAGACGCAGTTCGTTTATCGCGATGCTCTCTGGAGTGGAGCGGACATGTTCGGCACCGGCGTGGCCTCGTTCGGGCACGTCAACGGCGTACACATTCAGAATGTCGATACGTGGGAACAGTACATCGAGAAACTCGATAAAAACGAGATCCCGCTCGGTCGCGCCTTCCCGACCACGCCGCATCATCGCCTGATTCGCGAGATGATTTTGCAACTGAAAACGGGCCATCTGCGTGCCGATTACTTCCAGAAGAAGTTCGGCGCGAACATCCTCAAAGAGTTCGCCGATGGCTACCGAAAACTCGAATCCGAGGGCTGGCTCACGGTGTCCGAGGATGGCGTCGATCTTACGCCCGCCGGGTTGCTGCAAATCGACCGCCATCTCACGACGTTCTTCGATGCGGAGCATCTGTCGAACCGGTACACGTGATTTGTGCCGTTCGGGTTGCCCTTCGCATCGCGCTTCGGGTATTCCTAACCATCGATATTGATCCCGATGGCATGGATGCCGCAGATGCACGTATTTATTAGCTCTGGCGAACCGAGTGGCGACTTGCACGGCGCGAACCTGGCACGTGCCTTGCTCGCCCGCGATCCGGCCACGAAACTTGTCGGCTTCGGCGGCGACAACATGACGGCGGCGGGCGTCGATCTCATGTATCCGCTCACGCAGTTGTCCGTCATGTGGCTCAGCCGTTCGATCGTGAACTTGCCGAAGTTCTTTCAACTGGCAGATCGTGCCGAACGCTATTTTCTTCGCCACAAGCCCGATGCAGTCGTCGTCATCGACTTCCCCGGCTTTCACTGGCATATCGCGAAACGTGCGAAGGCGGCGGGGATCCCCGTTTACTATTTCGTGCCGCCACAACTCTGGGCGTGGGGCGGCTGGCGTGTTCGCAAGATGCGCCGCACCGTCGATGCCGTACTAACGGCGTTGCCGTTCGAGGAAGAATGGTACGCCGCCAAGAAGGTGAACACGCACTACGTCGGCCATCCGTACTTCGACGAACTGCCGCGGCAGACGCGGAATGCGGAATTCATGGCCGAACAGCGTGCGAAAGGGAAAGCGATCGTCGCGATATTGCCGGGGTCGCGTAACCAGGAGGTTTCCGCGAACTTGCCGTTGATGCTCGAAGCAGCGAAGAAAATCTCCGCGAGCCGCCCGAACACGCGATTCCTGATCGCAGCATTCAACGAGAAACAAGGACGGAAAGCGAAAGAGCTGTTGGCAGCCAGCGGGCTGACGGCGGAAGTTCACGTGCAACGGACGCCGGAAATCATCGAATTGTGCGAGGCGTGCATCGCGGTTTCCGGCTCGGTTGGCCTCGAACTGATGTACCAACTGAAGCCAACGGTGGTCGTGTACCAATACTCGCGGCTCGCCCGTGCGGTGAGTTCGATGCTGATGACTTGCCCGTACATCAGCCTCGTGAACCTGCTGGCGAAGGAAGAAATTTTCCCCGAGTTCCTGACGTACGAAGATCGTACGCCGGACATCGCCCGGCAGATTTTGCGATGGCTGAACGATGCCCCGAGCCGGGCAGCCACCGTCGCGAAACTGCAGGCGCTCCGCGACATCGTGGCCGTCCCCGGTGCTTGCGAACGCGCCGCCGACTTCCTCGTCGACGCGATCGCCACCCGTCAAAAACCAGCGGCCATCCGCCGTGCCGCGTAATTACTTCAGCAGTTTCTCGACTTCGTCGTTGAGCATCGGGAAGCCGGTGTTCTTGCTCGCGACTTTGCCCGTCTTGTCGATCAGGAAGAAGTGCGGCCCCATGATCCCGTACTGAGCCGCCAGCCCGCCGCCTTGCATAAAGAGGTGATCGCCGGGCAACTGCGTCGCCGTGATCGCTTGTGCGGCCTGTTGCGGGTTCTGATCGAGGCAGACCGTCACGATCGACAGCTTCTTGCTCGCCGCGTGCTTCTTTTGCAGGTCGTTCAGTGCGGCAGCTTCTTCCTTCAACCGAGAGTGGAAGCTGCCCCAGTAATACACGATCACCACTTGGCCGGTCAGCTTCGCGACATCAACACCGCCCTTGCCGTCGAGCGTTGGCCCACTGAGCGCGAACGGTTTGCCTTCGCTGTCTATCCGCAGCACCGCACCGCGAGCCTGTGCCCCAAGTGGGTGCGTGCTGAAGTTCTTTGCGAGCGTTTCGTAGTAGCCTTTCGACACCGTTTCTGAATCTTTTGCACCCGAATATTCCGTCGCCATCGCGAGGCGATAGAGGGCTTCGGGCGTTTCTTCGATGTTCGGGTAAGTCGCCACGAAACCATCGAGTTGCTCGCGCCACCACTTCTGAAGTTCGGCGACTTTCGTCTGGTTCGACTCGCTGGCTGCGAGGCGCGTGGCGTATTCCAACCCGAGTGCGCGATACGCTGCGAAGCCCGCGAGTGGCGACTTCGGCGCGACTTTGTCGATCTGCGTACGCCACGCCGTGAGTTGTTCGGTCGATTTCGCGTCGCCGTATTCGCCGGCGGCCACATACGCTTCGAGCAATTGCCGCAGCCACGTGTCTTGCCGTGGATCGCCTTGCAGTTTCGCGACGATCTTCGCCAGAATTTCCGCACGGGCCACGTGATGTTTCGCGACCGATTCGCGATTGCTCGCATCGGGTGGCTTCACCGCACTCAGTTCCGCGACGAGTTCCTTCACGGCTTCGGGTACGACACCGGCGCTATCGGCTTCGCTGCTGTTGCGATCCGGCGAACCGGGTAACGGGCCATCAATGATTCGCCATGCGCGGCCAATTTGCACCAGTTCCCCGAGTTGGAACGTCGCCGCCGTGTTGCTCACGCCCGTATCGACGAGCACGCCGCCATTGCGGTGGCGGACGAGGTCCATCTTGCCGCTGAACGCATCGAGCGGAGTCGTTTCGGGTGCCCATAACTCGGCATGAACCCACTTCGCTTTGTCGGTCAGTTTCAGCTTGGCACTCGTCTCTTCGAAGCGTGCGACGACGCGGCCCATCCGCGCTTGCAACTTCTCGACTTCGGGAACGGGCAACCCCAGCAGTTGCATTTCCGGTGGCGACATCATGAGTGTGCGCAGTCGGCGAACATCTTTCGCAACGAGCGATTCGAAGATTTCCTTACTCACTTCTTCGGGGGAAATAATCTCCCACGAATCGATCAGCCCGTCGCTGTCCACATCGACACCCTGCTTGCTGCCGTTCGTCCCGAGCCAGCGATATTGATCGACCTTACCGCTGCGTTTCGTATCGGTTTCGCGGTAAACTTCTTGCCCGTCGAGGTAGAACGAGAAGATGTTGTAATTCTCGGTACCCACGGCGAGGAAACGGCGAATCGGTTTGTTGTTCGCGTCGAGGAGCGCGTGCCCGACGGCGTTTTTGTCATCGGGGTAAGCCACGACGCGACAGCGTGCGAGTTCGGCCGCTGTCGGCGTGGTCACTATCACGCCCGCCTGTTTCGGCTGGATCGCCGCGAACTGTTCGAGTTTCGGCGCGGGCGGTAGCGCCTCGGCGACGTTCGTGCCGACACCGGTGCTCAGCGTCAAGATAGCGAAGGCTTTGGCTGCAAATCGTTTCGTGGTCATCCGCAACACCCTCAAGGAACGCGGCCGCACTCGTCCGGCACAACCGCTACTCGTGGTATCGGCCAGACAATCGCTACAAGTTGAAGCGAAACGAAGTTTGCCAAGGAAACGACGCGCTATGCGCGGGGCGTTCGCCCGTAGAAGCGGTTCGCGAGGACGCTCTCGGCGGCGATGCCGATTAGCACTGCGATGAGGAGCCACGGGAAGAGGTCGAGCGGCTGGTTGAACTTCGAGGCGAGCACTTCGCGGAGTTTCAAGTCTTTGCCGATCGGCACAACACTGTTCGGGCCGAAGAGATTTTCGATCGCCTCGGCAGGGACTTTGTCGAGCGTGCTTTCGTCGGCAGGGGCATTCAAACTGAATCCCTCACGCCATTTCAGCGAATCGATCGTCAGTAAAAAGCTGCCCGTATTCTGGGCGTTCGCGGCGGGTAGGCGATACTCGGTCTGGTTCTCGGTCAACTCCACTTCCGCATCCCGGCCCGAAAAGCCGCGCCCTTCGAGACGCAGTTTCGTGCCGGCTTTGCGTTCGCCACGCGGCAATGCCACCGGCACGATTTGCCCGCTGACGAAGTTAAAATTCGCATCGGTCGGATCGCCCGCCATGTAGCGTAACACCTGGTTCGGGATCGCAACCGCCCACGAATTGCCGACGTCCCAGTAATCGTTCCAGGCTTCGAGCGGGTTCTTTTGCGTGTCGAACCGCGTCGTGAATAGCAGCACTTTGCCGCCCTTGGTGCCGACGTTGCGCTCTAGCAATGCGGGGCGTTGTTTCGTGGCATCATCGTCGTCGTCGTACTTCACGATCACGGTGCCTTCGGGGGCACGTTCGACGTCGAAGTACCGCAATACGCGACGCGGGTTGACGAGAATATCGATGTTGCCCTGGAGCTTCCACTCGATGAACGGCGCGAACAACGGGTGGCGAAGTGCATCATAATTAACGAGCCAGGATACGCCGCGCGAACGGTCGTACGCAGTCGGTGCTTTCGGATCTTTCGGCACCTCGGGCTTCGGGAACGTCGTTGCGTCGATTGTGTCTTTCTTTAGCGAACCGGGCAGTAACCGCCCCGCTTCCGCATCCGTAGTGCTGTAACTCGCGATTCGCGCATCGGGGCCAGGCATGACGAGCAGTTTCCCGCCAGACTCGACATACGTGCGCAGTTTCGGCCACAACCGCACGGGGTCCGCAACGCCGAGCAGGCAGACCGCTTCGTAGCCGGTCAGGTTCGGGACTTCATCCGCGAGTTTGACTTCGCAATCGAACTCGCCCTTGACCGCGTGCGATAATTGCCACATGTCCGCATCGGAGATTTTGTCCGTTAGCGTCAGAATTTTGCGTGGCTCGGCGACCTTGAACGTGAAGAAACGAATGTTGTCTGCGGCGAGTTTGTCCGCGTTATCGAGGCGAATTTCGATCTGATGCACACCCGGCGTCAGTTGCGTGCCATCGAGTAAGAACGCGACGCCTTGGCTAGCCCCGCTCGAAACTTTCACCAGTTTCTTTTGCTCCGGCAGGTTCGGCATCGTCGTCACGCGACAATTCACCGTCGCTTCGACTTCCGGCCCGGTCACCGCAATCGTCGCGTTCAGCAGTACCGGCTTGCCTTGCGGAATGATCTGCGGTTTGAGTTCGATACCGGTGATCGCCACGTTCGCGGGTTCGTCGATTCCGACATCGACGAACAGGTGCGAAACAGTGGGTGGCGGGATACTTTCGCGAAGTTTCTTGAGGTCGTCGGTGCGGGTGGCATCCCAACAGGCGGCGGTGCGATCCGAGAACACCGCTACGAGACGCGACATCGGCTCGGCGACTTCGCTTTCCTGATCGACCGTCTTCAGAAGCTGATACGCATTCGCAATCGACGCCGTCACCGGCACCGCCACGCCCTTCGGTTCCTTGATTGCTTCGAGTTTCTTGCGCGCATCGCCGATCGAAACTTCCCAACTGCCCCCGGCATCGGCCGAGTCGAGGATCGCGACTTTGGAACCGCTCGGCAGATCGTCCAGCAGTTCGAGCGCCCGCCGTCGTGCTTCATCGAGCCGACTGCGGTCGTTTGCGGTGTATCCCATACTCGGCGAGGTATCGACGATCATCGCCACCGCGACCGGTTGTTCGCCGGAGAAATTGATACCGCCAAAGTCGCCAGTCAACGACGGTTGATAGAGCGCCAATCCGAACAGCGCGATGAGCAGCATTCGCAAAAGTAACAGGAAAAAGTGCCGTAACCGCATCTTCCGTTGGTTGATGCGGCGCTTCTGTTGTAGGAATCGAATCGCGGGAAAGACGAGCCGCTTCGGTTCCTGCTTCATGATGAGGTGAAGCAGAATCGGCAGCCCGACCAACATCGCCGTCGCCAACAGGATCGCGTGCATAGCAATAATGTACTTGAGTTTGCCCGAAACGACACGTCCCGCAATCGTCACGCGATTGTCACGGACGTTCGTTGTCCCGGTGCGTTCGCGGTACATTGTAGCCGCGTGGACTTCAGTGACGTTTGGTTTCTCTTCTTGTAGCTGGGGTCTGTGACCCCGGTTGCTCCAGCTACCGGCCTCACAGAGGCCAGCTACAGTTCTGATTGCTCTATGTGAGGCTCAATCATGCGATATTTAAGGATCCTGCTGATGGCACTGACGTTCGCAATCCCGCAGGTGTGCGAGGCGGCCGAGATTCCGACGACGAGCAAGATCGTTGCGGTCGATCTGTTCAAGAATGGCCTCGCCGCCGTTCGGCGCGAAGCGACGCTCGGCAAAGCGGGTTCGTACATGCTCGACGATGTCCCCGATGCGATTCATGGTACGTACTGGATCGAGAGTTCTGCGCCAATCGAATCGCTGATGCGTACGCGAGAAGTGGATGTGCTCGCGAATGAAGCACTGCCCGGAAACATGCAAGACGACTTGGCCGGCAAGAAGGTAACGATCCATTTCCGCGGCGAAAAACTCGCGCCCGTCGTCGGCACCGTGATCAAATTCAAGGTACCCAAGGGCGAAGAGATTACGCAGCCATCGCGGTTTCTGATCGTCGATACGGCCAAGGGGCGCAGTTTCGTGGAAGCATCGGAGATCGTCAACATCGAGTCAGAAACCGGAGACGGCAAGGTGAAGCGGTGGCGGTCGCAGTTGGTGCTGACGGTCGGCGACAACCCCAAGCCCGAGACAAAGATCGTCATCCGCTACCTCACGCGCGGCCTCGCCTGGGCACCGAGTTACAAGATCGACATTAGCGACCCAAAAACACTGACGCTCGAACAGCATGCCGTCGTGAAAAACGAACTTTCGGACCTCACCGATGCGGAACTGCGGTTGATCTCCGGCTTCCCGAGCGTGCAGTTCGGCAACGTCCGTTCGCTGATGTCGAAACGTACGACGATGGCCGCGTTCTTCGGCGAACTGAGTAATAGTGGCGGGCACAATAACGACGCGATGTCCAACAGCGTGGTTACGCAGAATATCATGAGTAATTTACGCTCGCCACGGTCGACGCCGAGTTTCGGGTTGATTCCGACGGGCGAGGGCGTGGACCTCCATTACGAGCCAATCGGTAAACGCACACTCGCGGATGGCGACGCGCTCTCGCTGACCGTGGCAAAGGGCAGCGCGAAGTACGAGCGGATCGTCGAATGGCTCGTGCCCGATTCGCGCGATGTGTACGGCCGGTCCGTCGAAGGGCAG
This sequence comes from Limnoglobus sp., assembly GCA_025353985.1. Lineage (GTDB taxonomy): Bacteria > Planctomycetota > Planctomycetia > Gemmatales > Gemmataceae > Limnoglobus. The sequence goes on along the minus strand of JANXNT010001016.1, from coordinate 1,415 downwards.
ACACACGGCGACGACGATTCGCCGTGGGATGCCCTGCGGTTCCAGAACCCGTTGAAGTTCCCGATGACGACCGGCCCCGCGATGGTAATTGCCGACGGCAAGTTCAACGGCCAACGCACAAGCTACTGGGTGAACGCGGGCGAAGAAATGGTTCTCCGCGTCGAGAAGGCACTGAGCGTGCGAACGTATTCGATCGAGAACGAAGACCCAAAAGAGCCGAACCGCGACGCGATCTGGCTCGGCGGCCGGCAGTACCGCAAGACGACGGTCGAAGGCGAAATTACGGTCAACAACCACCGCAAGGAAACGATCGAACTCGTCGTCCGCCGTCGATTTTCGGGCGAGTTAATCACCGCCGACGGCAACCCGAAAGCCTCGCTCCGCGAAGAAGGCGCATACTCCGTAAACAAGCGCAACGAGCTATTCTGGACGATCCCCCTGAAAGCGGGTGAAGAGCGCAAAATGAAGTATCGCTACAGCGTGCTGGTGATGGCTTAACAACGTTACTTCGCCGTCAGTTCCTCCACCAGATCGGCACGGTCGTAGAGTTTGCGTAGGGCTTCGAGGACGCTTCGCGAATGCACGGCGATGTGCCGCGCTTGTTCGTCGGTGTAGACGAAGTTGCGGACGAGACCGTGCCGGTTGCGGTCGAAGTTGATGCCGACCAATTCGCCCGCACGATTCAGCACGGGCGAACCGCTGTTGCCGCCGATTGTGTCGGCGGTGCTGACGAAGTTAAATGGCGTCGTGAGGTCCAGCTTCACTTTGCCATCGCGCCAGCGTTTCGGCATGTCGAACGGCTCGCGATGTTCGATTGCTTCCGCCTTCGCGAACGCACTGCCGAACGTCGTGTGGAATGGCAATTTCGCGCCGTCGACTTCGTACCCCTTCACGGTGCCGTACGCCAACCGCAGTGTAAATGTGGCATCGGGGGCGACGGTGTTGCCGAGTGCTGTGAAGCGGAGTTTCGCGATCTCGGCGTACGCTTGGCGTTCGGGTTCTTCGACCTCATTTTCGTACTTTTTGCGTAAGTCACGCGATGTGGTATCGATCGCCACCATTAGCTGAATCATCGGGTCGGCACTCGCATCGATTGCGGGTTTGCCGCCTGCCAGCAAGGCTTTTCGCACGTTCACGTCGAAGAGTTTGCACCCGGCGATCAGTTCCGCCGCCCGTTTGGCAGGGTTCTTCCCGGCTAAAACGAGCTTCACCGTCGGATGCTCGCCGCCGAGGTTTTCGGCGAGAAAAGTGAGCGAAGTTTGCAGTTTCACACGTTCCAAGTCTGGCTCGATCGGCGCGGGTGACAGCAGCGCGAACCGCAATGATTCCAGGTTCGAATCGCGGTACTCGCGCAGCCGTGCCGACGATGCTTTCGGTAGCTCGTCGGCCATCCGCACGCAGTGCCGAGCGATCGG
>JANXNT010000695.1 GCA_025353985.1 Limnoglobus sp. | reverse complement strand
TCGAACTGAGCATGCCCGAGGCGGTGCTCGAATACGACAGCGATGGCCGCGTGAACGGGGCACACTTTGCGAATCAAGACGAAAGCCACAAACTCGTCGAGGAGTTCATGCTGACGGCGAACGAAGCCGTGGCCGAGCATTTTAGCCGATTGAATGTGCCGTTCTTGCGTCGCGTTCACCCGGCACCGAAGGAAGAAAAACTCGAACAGTTCGCACAGTTTGCGGGGCTACTCGGCTACCCGATGAAACGCGCCGAAGATCGCCATGAGATTCAGCGAGTCTTACGACAAACGCTGGACAAGCCCGAACGCGCAGCGATCCATTACGCCTTGCTGCGAAGCTTGAAACAAGCGACGTACTCGCCGATCCGCGACGAACACTACGCACTCGCCAGCCAGGATTATTGCCACTTCACGTCGCCGATTCGCCGCTATCCGGACCTCGTCGTTCACCGCTTGCTCGACCGCTGGATCCGCACGGGGAAGGCCACAGCGGAGGAAGCGGAACTGAAAATTCTCGGCGATCATTGTTCGCGAATGGAACGACGTGCGGAGACCGCCGAACGCGAATTGGTTAAGCTGAAACTGCTGCAATACATGAGCACGCGGATCGGCGAGAAACTCGATGCGGTGATTACGGGCGTCGCCGATTACGGCTTCTTCGCACAAGCCGAGAAGTTCCCCGCCGAGGGTCTCGTACACATCTCAAGCCTAACCGACGATTTTTATCATTACGAAGAAGATGCTCGTGCCCTGTTCGGCGGCCGCAGCAAACGCCGCTTCCGCCTCGGCGACCCCGTCCGAGTCGAAGTCGCTCGCGTCGATCTCCTGAAGCGAATGCTCGATTTCCGCCTCGAAAGCATGCCCGTAAAAGAATCGAACCGCCTACCCAACATCCGTCGCAAAGTGCGATGATTATTTCTTCCGCCAGAGGCTGTCGAGCGGGATGTGCATTTCTTGCATTTTCGCCTGAATAGCAGCGAAAAATCGCTTCGCATCGACGGGGTAACCGGCCGTAGGAGCGATGCCTGAAACGAGTTTCGCCCAGTAAGAATTGAACTGCGCCATCGCCAGTTCTCGAGTGGACTTGCAGATCATCGACGCCATTGCTACGCATGCCGAATCTCCATCCGCGCGGGGGCGAAATGCGACTTCAATTTCGCGAGAATGGGCAGCGATTTGGTACCGGCTCTCGGCGGCCCCTTCCTTCAACGTGACGATCCAACTATCGGGAAACGCCTCTTGTAGCATCGCACCGTAGAACGCGCGCCCGCCTTGTTTGTCGCACATTGCGACCATGCGTTCGCCGTGCGGCAAAATCGCGTCGGCGACTTGCAACAACTCGATTAACCCGCGTGCCAACACTGTGGCCTTCGAGCCACTCGCATCGACTTCGCGATTGAAATCGACCGGTGATACGACCCTAACAGTCGCAGTGTGAACGAACGGTGCGGACGCTAACGCGAGGATACTGCGTTCGAGTTTCTCGAAGCCGTTCGGCCCCGAATACACCTTCTTCGAATCGTCGACGAGAATGCGATCGTCTTCCACTTCGCCAACTTTGCGAATGCGATCGTGCAGTGTCACCCAACCCGCGATGTCGTCGTCCGGCAATTGCATCGCGACTGATGCCTGCACCAGCGGCCCGAGGTTCGGCCCGTAACCGGCTTCATCGATTCCCAAAACCCACGGCATGCGACTTCCCCCACGCAGTTCCGCTTGCAACGCTCGTACCCTGTCGGTATACGCGGTCACAGACTTGAACGGATTTCTTCAGAGGGATTCCCATGAAACCGGATACGGCACCGCGTCGGCGTTGGTTCTCGAGCCTCATGGTCGTGGCAATCGGTTCGCTCGCCATCGGCACGATGGCGAATCGCGCCGTCACGCAAGTTCCTGGGGCACTGCCGACGACTGCACCGGAGCCGACGAACGTCGATCCGGCGAGCAAAGATTATGGCACACGCGCCGTGGCGTACATCAACAAAAATCGCGTCGTGACCCGTGCGGAACTCGCCGAGTTTCTGATCGCGCGAGGCGGGTACGAGAAGGTCGAATTGCTCGTAAACAAGATGATTATCGAAGAAGCGGCACGCGAAGCCAAAATCACGGTGACGACGCAAGAGATGGAAATCGCGTTCGCGGACGACTTGAAAATCTCGAACCCGCCGATCCAGAAAAAGGACTTCGTGAACGTCGTGCTGCCGCGTTACGGCAAGTCGCTTTACGAGTGGATGGAAGACGTGATCCGCCC
>JANXNT010000994.1 GCA_025353985.1 Limnoglobus sp. | reverse complement strand
GACGAAAAGGGCCTCTGGACCGCGAAGGGCCGCTACGAAGATCTCATCCACGACATCGAGCGCGTGCCCGAAGAAATCACAGTGCTGTCCGACGCGATGGAGTTCATCGAGCGAGAAGTCGAACGCGCCGAATTGCTTCGTAAAGAGCAAAATTGGCTATCGGAGTTGGCCGCCGGTACGCTCGATTTGGGGTTACTATCGATCCCGCTTTACGACTATCAACTGCGCGGCGCGCTGTTCCTCGCCTGTCGCGGTCGCAGTATCCTCGGAGACGATATGGGACTCGGCAAGACGATCCAGACGCTCGCCGCCGTCGAGCTTTTGGCCCGCGAACGCGGCATCGGTCGCGTGCTCGTCGTCGCGCCGTCGTCGGTGAAATATCAGTGGGAAACCGAGATTCGCAAGTTCACGAGACGTGCGGTACAAGTCATCGACGGCTCGCCCGAAACCCGCAAGGACCAGTACGCCGAGGACACGTTTTACCGCCTCGTGAACTACGAGCAAGTCGTGCGGGATCGCGAAGCGATCAATGCGTGGAAGCCGCAAGTCGTCGTTCTCGATGAGGCACAGCGGATCAAGAACTGGGAATCGAAAACGTCGAAAGAAGTGAAGAAACTCCAGAGCCGTTACGCGATGGTACTGAGCGGCACGCCGCTCGAAAACCGCCTCGAAGAGCTTTACAGCATCGTGCAATTCGTCGACGAACGACGCTTCGGCCCCGCGTATCAGTTCCTCTCCGATCACCGCGTTCTCGACGAAAATGGCAACCTCAAAGGCTACCGCAACCTCGATGCGATCCGTGAAAAACTCGAGCCGATCTTCCTGCGACGCACCCGTAGCGAAGTCCTGACGCAGCTACCCGCCCGCACCGATAACACCGTGTTCGTCGAACTTTCGGACGAACAACGCCCGCCGTACGACGACCAGAAAACGACGCTCGCACGCCTTCTTCAGAAGGGATATTTGACCGATCTCGACCGCAAGCGCATCCTCGCGTGCCTCGTCAATTTACGCACGATCTGCGATAGCACGTTCCTGTTCGACCGGCAAACGCACGTCTCGCCGAAGCTCGATGAGTTCGCCGAATTCCTTCCGGAACTGTTAGAGGAAGAGCATCATAAAGTCGTGGTGTTCAGCCAGTGGGAAACGATGCTGCACGAAACCGCAACGGTGCTCGACCGGCTGAAAGTGCGCTACGTCATGTTGCACGGCGGGCTGCCCGGCAAGGAGCGGAAGGCGGTGCTCGAGGAGTTTCAAACCGACCCGGCATGCCGCGTGTTCCTAAGCACTGATGCAGGCGGCACCGGGTTGAATTTGCAGATAGCGGACACCGTGGTGAACCTGGAACTGCCGTGGAACCCGGCGGTGCTCGAACAGCGAATCGCGCGTGTCCACCGCATGGGCCAGAGCCGCCCCGTGCGCGTGATTAACCTCGTGACGCGCGGCACCATCGAGGAGCGCGTGCTGCGAACGATCCAGCAAAAAGCCGGCTTGTTCAACGGGTTGTTCGAAGGCGACGAAGACGAGATTACGTTCGTCGGCGTGAATCAAACGAAGTTCCTCGACGTCGTCCGCGAAGTCATTGGCGAAGGCCACATCGAAGTGCCACGCACCGCGGAAAGTGTCGCACCACCCAGTTGGGGTGACAGCGAACTGTCACTCGTGAAGGCCGCCGTACACACGCTCGAAGCGCTCGCAAAACTCACAAGCATCGAGCGCGACCGCATCCCACCCGACCTGCTCAGCCGTACCGCCACCGCCGCAAAGTTACTGGCGGATCAGTTCGAGGGGCGATAGGCCAATCTCACTTTCATTCTTGTAGATGGGGTCCGCGAAACCGGCGTTCGCCAGAGGAAGTCGCTGATCCCGCTACTTCTTCACGCTAATGAAAATCGGTTCGCTAGCGTAGCCGATCTTTACGACGAAATTGATGGCGACGTAGCCTTGGACACAGATGGGGATGCGGTCGCAGGGGGCAGCATCGGGGGCGGCTTTAAGGGTGATGTGGCCGACGCTGCCGGTGCCGAGGAGCGTCTTGCTTTTGCCTTCGACCATCGTGACGCCGGGCGGCAGCGGGTTGCCGTACGACTGGCCGAGGTGCCGCAAAATCACATCGAGTGACACCGGCTTGTCGTAGTCCGCACGCCGCGTCACGGTCACGGGGATTTTCACTTCCTCGCCGGGTTTCAGCACGATTTCGGTGACGTCCACTTTCACGTTCAATAAGTCCGATTGCTCGGTGATCGCCACCGCTTGCATCCCGACTTGGAAGCCACCGCGGCCGCCACCGGGCATGTAAATTTCCTCAATAGGCGAGGCGGTGCGAACGAGCGTGTCGGCGGTGCCAATCACTCGAACGATACTCGCATCGACCTTCGCGTCGGGGGGTGCGGAGACGACGAGCATGCTTTGCGTCATCGTTACGGGGATCGTTAGCGGGGTCACGGTCACGCCCTTCGGCAAGCCATCGACGGTGACGGTCACGGGGCCGACGAAGCCGTTGGTTCGCGCGATGGTCACGTACCACGCGGTGCGGCTGCCGGGGCCGATCATCGCCTTCGACGGGTCGGCTTTGATCGTGAAATCGGGCTTCGCAAAGTCGGCATCGAGGAAGTAGACAAACCCCGCGCCGCCCTTGTTATTCAGGTCGCGAATCCGCAACAGATACTCGCCGTCGGCGGGTGGCGTAAACAAAAGTGCCGAGTCTTTCCCGTTCGCGTCGTCGTTGGAAATCAGGATTTTACCGTCGGGTGTCATCACGTCGATCGTCGAATCGAGCTGCGAGCGAAGCACCGTACCGAACCGCCGCGCGAAGACTTCGAACGCCATCACCTTGCCCTTGGTGGCAGTGAACGCGAAGAAATCGAGATCGCGTTTGCTGCCGATGCGACCGTTGACGCCGCAAGGCAACACGATCCGCGTCGCGTCTTTCGGCGCGTCGTTCGGTTCGATTTCCAGCATCGTTTTGAGGCGCGTCGCCACGATCGGCACGAGGTTCGCCGATGGTGGAAACGTCTCGCCGTGAATCCCGGCTACCGTGGGGGCGGTGAATCGCCACTTCGATATGCCCTTCGCGCCGAGTATGACGGGTTCGATATCGACCGACGCACCGGCGGTGATGCCGAGCGGAAATGCGTGCGTTACGTAGGGCCGATCCGTCACGCACATGGCATACGCCCAGCGCGGGTCGCCATCGTATTTCGCGTCGCGAATCTGCAACGTGTATTGGCCATCCTTCGGCACCGTGAAGCTCAGTACTGGGTCGGCGTAATAGCCATCGTCGCTGGCGGTGACTTCGCGGCCGGTGCTATCGAGTACGGCAATCAGCGGGTCGGCGTGTTTCTGTAAGTCGTGAATTTTATCCTGAATGCGCGCCGCATAGACTTCGCACGAAATCACCTGCCCGAGCTTGGCCGCGAAGGTGAACGAATCGACGTTCTCGGCCGCCTCGATCCGCCCGCAGACGACGCACGGAACCGGTATCGCTTGCGGTTTGCCTGCCATACTCGGCGCTTCGAGAACGACGGGATCGTCGACGATGAGCAGTTGGCCGAGCGACGAAATCCCGAGCGTGCTGGCGATGCGGAACTCGCGAACACCGAGTGGCGCGTTCGCTTCGACTTGGATTTTCAGCACGACCGACTTCGCGATCGCTTTCGGGTCTTTCAGCTTGGCGGGGAGAACCTCGACCGTGACGCCGGTGCCATCGATCAGCACCTTGTACGCGCCGGCGAAGTTCATCTGCCCCTCGACGGTGACGTCCGCCGTGGTGCCACGCTGAACCGCCACGGGCATGGCATGGGTAATCATCGGGAACGACGTTTGCGCAAACGCCGGCACGGCAACCACGAAGAGCAAACTGGCAAGAAGGGTACGCATAACGATCACCCG
>JANXNT010000962.1 GCA_025353985.1 Limnoglobus sp. | reverse complement strand
CGCCGTCGGGAGCGAAATGCCGTGCGACTGCGAGTGCGATTCGTAGGTAAAATGCGCTGTCGGGTCGCGCATCGCGCGTTGCAAGATCGCGCGTTGCCGACTGTTGAAATGGCCCGATGCGAGTAAAGCCATCTCGCGATTTTCGGCTTGTTTTCGTGCGAGATATTCGCGAAATGCCTTTATGCTTCGTTCGATCACCCGAAGGTGGTAAAGCAAAAAATACGTCAGGTCGTTATCGTCTCGTTCGGCGTCGAGGTACGCACGGGCATATTGCTTTTGTTGCCCCGCGATGATGGTCGAAATCGTCAGATATTCCGCCAGCCAATATCCGTGGCGGAGCATCGACCAGTAAAAGAGCGCGCGAGCGGTACGGCCGTTACCATCGACGAACGGGTGATCGTAAGCGAGCCAAAAGTGGAGGATGATCGAGCGAATCGCCGGATGGACGAACTCTCCGGTTGCCGACACACCGACGGGTACATTCGCGAAATCGCAGAGCAATTGCAAACGTACTGGTAACGTCGAGGCATCGGGCGGGATGTGTAATACCTGGCCGTCCTCTTCATCGTAAACCGAGATTGCCTCACTCGGCAAGCGAAGCCGGCCTTGGGCATCCGGGCGAACATCGGTGTCCTCCGTCAATAACTTTTGAACCTCGCAGAGCAGCTCAATTGTCAGCGGTTGATCTTTTTTCGAATTGAGATAGCGAATCGTTCGGTAGTTATTCAGAATCATCTGCTCGCCGGCTGTCTGCGGCGCGCGGCTCTTGCGGATCATTTCCGCAGCTTGTTCCCGCGTCGCCACGGCCCCTTCGATGAGGCTGGATGAAATTGCCTCTTCCCGCAACGAGGTCAGCAAGTACCGTTTCTGGTCGTCATCCGAACTCAGGTGCCCAAACGCCGAACCGATGCTACCGCCGAGTTGCGTATCGATCTTGTGGAAGATTTGAGGCACGACAGATGGTAACCGGTAACTAAATTTTTCCCCCGTCAAGTCGCAAAGTGGCACATCTCGACGATCGTTCAAACGAGCCAGTTTCACCAGCACCCAAAATTTCTCGGGTGTCAAACCGACTGGATTCGCATGGTGACCGCACTTCTCCCAATTCCAGCCTTCGTCGTTCGCCCGCTTCAAAAGTTCACGAACTGGTTTCTCTCGATACTCGGCTAGGAATTTCGGATCGTCCGTCAAAACCCTATGGAAAACCTCAGCAAATGGCGGCGGGCGTTTCGGGAACTTCATTACGCGACTTTCAGTAACTTTAAATTTTACTAAAACTTAAAGTTAGTTTACACATCCTTTCGTTTTGCTGTCGGGAAAGCCGGGAAAAGAGTCGCTTTATTTCGCACGGACGCTCGAAAGATCGGCGGTTTGGCTTGCGTTCCACGCTTCCACGGTGCCGATCGGCAGCCAGTAGGCGGCTTCGACGACGCGGAAGGCGTTCTTCGCGG
>JANXNT010000937.1 GCA_025353985.1 Limnoglobus sp. | reverse complement strand
GTTTCTGCCCGTGATTACTTCCCCCGAGCGAGTAGAGTTTCAGCTTTTTGGAAACGATCACGAGGTGAAAGCGTGCCGCAGTGGGTGCGACACACTGCGTGACCCAGGGGTACGACGAAGCGTCTAACCCTGGTCTGTCAGATTTAACCCCGTTGGGGTAAGAACTGGCTATGCATTTACCCCAACGGGGTTCGATCTTTTAGCCCAGGGTTAGACGTTTTACGTCGTACCCCTGGGTGTCTGGTTTACGCGGCGGGCTGGCGATAACGCCTCGAATGACACGGTTCTTAACGCCTGTAAGATTTCGCCTCGGTTGCGGTATCCGCACGCGACATTCGATTTCGGAGTTTCCGGTTGGACGAACCACGATCATCATTGGAAACTCCCGAAGCGCGGTTGCGGTCTGGACTGCGCGCGATCCTGCCGACGAATCGCTTTTACGCCACGAAGTTTCATGCCACGAACCCCGCCGACCCGATTTCGACTTGGCCATTTACGACGAAAGCCGAACTCGCCGACGACCAATTGACGACCCCGCCTTATGGCACGAACCAGACTTGCGAACGAAGCGAATGCTCGCGGCTACACCAAACATCGGGCACGACAACGGGCAAACCGCTGCGTTGGCTCGACACGCCGAGCGACTGGAACTGGTTGCTGGGTTGCTGGGATTGGATCTACCCGAAGATCGGTATCACTCGAAGCGATGTCGCGTTCTTCCCGTTTTCGTTCGGCCCGTTCCTCGGTTTCTGGACCGGGTTCGAAGCGTTAACGCGGCATGGCGGCTTGTGCCTGCCCGGCGGCGGGATGTCGAGCACGACACGGTTGCGATTTGCGCTCGAACATCATGTCACGGTGATGTTCGCGACGCCGACGTACGCGATGCACCTGATCGAAGTCGCCGCGAAAGAAGGCATCGACATTGCGAACTCGTCGGTTCGTACGATCGTTGTGGCGGGGGAACCGGGTGGCGGAATTGCGTCGACGCGAGCGCGGATCGAAGCCGGTTGGGGTGCGAAAGTCTACGATCATTATGGCATGACTGAAGTCGGCCCCGTGGCCGTGCAAACGTGCGACGACGACACCGGGTTGACCGTCAACGATACCGCGTTCTTCACCGAAGTCATCAAACCGGGTGGCCACAATGCCACGGCGGCAGGCGAAATTGGCGAACTCGTCGTGTCGAACCTCGGGCGATGGGGTTCGCCCGCGATTCGCTATCGCACGGGCGATTTGGTGCGGGCACCGGAGCCGGGTCGTACAACAACGGTGTTGCGGGGCGGGATACTCGGCCGCGTCGATGACATGATCTACGTTCGCGGGAATAACATCTTCCCGAGTTCGATCGAATCGATCATCCGTCGCTTCGATCGCGTCGTCGAATATCGGCTCCGAGTCGAACGTTCGGGGTCGCTGGCCGATTTGCGAATCGATATCGAGCCGTTGCCCGGCGTCGATGGTTCGCAGATATCGCACGCGGTGGCGAAAGCGATTCAAGACGAGCTTTTGTTCCGAGTCGAAGTGATCGCTGTCGAACCCGGAACGCTGCCGCGACACGAAATGAAGGCGAAACGGCTGATCTTCGTACAAACATGATTCGCGATAAAGTCTCTTGCATCTGGAGTCGACGATGAAGCAACGTGTGGCCTGGGCGGTACTGATACTCGGCATGACTGCGATCCCGACACTGGCGGGGGACTGGCTGCACTGGCGCGGCCCGGAGCAGAACGGCGTCTCCAAGGAGATCGGCCTGCCCGATACCTTCGGCGTCGGCGAAGTCGGCAAGGACAATCTCATCTGGAAGAAGCCGATCGGTGGACGCTCGGCCCCGCTGATTTACAAGGGAAATTTGTATCTCATCACCGCAAGTGGTTCGGGCCTCACCGAAGGCGTGCGCGTCGTTTGCATGAGCGAAACGACCGGCGAACTCGTCTGGGAGAAGGTGTTCAACGTCTTCCACACCGATATCGTTTCGAGCCGCCTCGGTTGGACGAGCCTGACGATCGACCCCGTTGCGGGAAGCGTGTTTTGCCACGGTACCCAAGGCCACGTTTACTGCTTCGATGCGAAAACCGGTGCTGTGAAATGGCTGCGGAACCTGACCGAAGAGTTCGGCCGCGTGACGGGCTACGGCGGGCGGATCGTCTCACCGATCAACGACAGCGGCCTCGTGATTGTCGGCATGATTAACTCGTCGTGGGGCAATCACGCGCGTGCAGCCAACCGCTTCGTGGCGTTCGATTCGACCACCGGCGAAGTCGTTTGGTGGGCCGAGTCGCCGTACGCGATTCGCGGCACGTATTACTCGAACCCCGTCGTGTCGGTCATCAACGGCCAACGCACATTAATCACCAGTGGCGGCGACGGTTACGCGCATGCGTTCAAAGTGCGGACCGGCGAACGACTCTGGAGTTTCCGCTTCAGCGAAGGAGTCGCGAATCCGTCGCCCGTTGTCGATGGCAACCTCGTGTATGCCGCCCACGGCGAAGAGAACCCTGGCGGCGGCCCGATCGGCAAGATCGTTTGTCTCGATGCCTCCATTGTTGATGCGAAAACCAAGCAACCCAAGCTCGTCTGGGAAACGAAAAAGATCCAACTCGCGAACGGTTCGACGCGCCAAGGCATCCGCTTCGGCCTCGCCTCCCCTGCGATTGCGGATGGCATTCTGTATGCCCCCGATGATGCGGGCGAACTGTACGCCTTCGACGCCAAAACGGGCAAAGGACTTTGGACCTACAAGTACGGCACCGTCTCGCGTGGGGCACCGCTTGTCGTCGATGGGAAGCTGTACATTTTCGACGTGAATGCGAAGCTTTCCGTGCTGAAATTGAACGGCCAAGACGAACCGCAAGAACTCGAAGTGCTGCCATTCCGCAGTGTGCAGGGCCAGGGATTCGTCGAAACGCACGGCACGCCGGTGGCCGTGAACGGTCGACTGTTCTTCTGCACCCGCGAGTTCATGTACTGCATCGGTAAAGGCGACGCGAAGCCAACGTCACCTACTTACAAACCGCTCGCCGCTGAACCCGCATTCGCCGAAGATGCCGCCCCAACCGCGATCCGCATCGTCCCTGCTGAGGTCACGAGCGCACCGGGTAAAGCGGTCGAATTCCGCGTGGAATTCCTGGACGCGAACGGCCGCACGGTGAAGGCACCCGAAGGGGCCAAAGTCGAGTGGGCGATCCCGACGCCGCCCGTGCCGATGGGTGCCACGGCCGGCCCGCCCGCACTCAACGGCGATATCAAAGCCGACGGGGCAAAGGCCATCGTCACCGTCGGCAAACTGCCGAGCCAACAAGGGTATGTCTCGGCGAAACTCGGCGCAATCGTCGCACCGATGGCACGCGTTCGCGTCGCACCGCAACTGCCGATCGCCATCGATTTTGAGAAA
>JANXNT010000858.1 GCA_025353985.1 Limnoglobus sp. | reverse complement strand
ATCGGATCTCGGCTCGGTGCTTACGCCCAAAAAGTTTGCCGTGGACTGGCCCCGGTTGGACGAGGCCCGGTGGAACTACGATCCGCGGATGAACCCGAAGGGCGTGTACTTCGAGAACCCGTCGGCGGGGGACCACTTCGGCGGGCCGTGGAAGCGGACGCTGGCCACTGCGGACTTCGCCGGGTTCCGCAAGTATCTGGTCGAGTTTTGCACCGATTCGCGGCCGGTTAAAAAATACGCACCCAACGACGGCGACGCACGCGGCTACGGCTGGGGCTACCTGGCACACGAAGCGATGGACGACAAAATCCCAGCGACACCCACGGTGACACAGCCAATGGCCGACGCCTACCGATTCGAGGCCACGGCATTCGCCGGTAGCAAGCCCGCGGCGCTGGAGTGGCGGGTCGGCCGCGTCGGCCAACGCGGCTGGTACGAACTCACCCCGCACTGGAAGAAAGAGATCGCAGAAGGCCGCACGATGGAGATCCCGGCGGCCACGTTCGCGGAGAAGGGCGAGTATCGCATCCGCGCCCGCTGGCGAGACACCACCAACCGCTGCGGCCACTGGAGCGCGCCGGTTGTCGTGCAAGTGAAGTGACAATCTTCGATTAGCCGCGCCGCGCAGGCTTTGCGTAGCGAAGCGCGGCGGGAACAGTTGAGACAATCATGACTGATTAGTATACTTTGATAACGATGGCAAATCGAAATATCGTGAAACTCACTGCATTACCTTCCACATGACTGAAGTGACAAATGTGGATTTTTCATTCTACTGCCCGGCATCGAGCGGAAAGGATGTTACGAGATGGTCCCAACCCGGTTTATGCGGAAACTGGTGGCAAGACCGTCAATTTTGGTGTCTCATTTTATTTGGTGGTCGGTCCGTTTTTGTTTGGGAATCCGGACGACTACGCCATCGGAAAATCAAAAGCCTTCCCAGGCGAAGGTGGGCCGGTTAGAATTCTCGTGGATGTGGCCGTCGAACTGATCGCTCTGACAAACGCGGATGGTATGTTTCCATTGAGCCAAGGGTTAATCCAGTTTGACAATGGGGCGGGACTTGAGGAATTTTTGATTGCGTGGCCGTTTCTCTCGAAAAAACTCATTGAAATTGCATACTCATGAACGATACTGAACGACTTCGCAAACTGTTTACCAACGACGACGTACACCCGGGCGTCGTCGCTTTTGTGTCACGACTTTTGACCGAGTGCCGCGATCATCAGTGGGAACTGGACTGGAGACAGCCAGACCAGTGTTTGTTCCATCGGATCGATTCCGGATTGGAATTCACAGTGGCTGTTTCGTTTCGACCATCGGTTTTCCGGGCCGCGATTGCGCGAGTCGCAGCACTTGCGGATGAGATCGCTACGACGTTCCGGATCGAATTTTCCAACGATCCGAACGACCTGTGGCTTAGCATCAAACTCCTACATGATTCACCGACGCAAATCAACGGATCGGATGTCCTCGCTGCACAAGCCCATTCCTAATCCGCAATCACCCGACCCATTTGCTGTCGACGTTGTCGAACTTGACGAGTTCACTCGGCTGGAACCAGAGTGCGATTTCGAGCGTGGCGTTCTCAACGCTGTCGCTGCCGTGGACGAGGTTGTTTTGCACGCTGAGGGCGAGGTCGCCGCGGATCGTTCCCGGCGGGGCTTTCGCGCCGTCGGTTAGGCCCATCATGCTGCGGCTTGCGGCCACCGCTTCGCGGCCTTCCCACACCATCGCCACCGTTGGCCCGCTCGTTAAAAACGACAGCAGGGAATCGTAGAACGGCTTGCCCTTGTGGACGGCGTAATGCTTCTCGGCGAGTTCCTTCGTGCACTGCACGAACTTCAGGCCCGCCAGCCGCATTCCCTTTCGCTCGAATCGCGAAACGATTTCGCCGACCAATCGGCGCTGTACGGCATCGGGCTTCAACAAGATGAGTGTCTGCTGCATGGGGCATCCTTCAAACGGTGGGTGTCTCTACGATTGTACTATCGTGCAGCGCGCAAACCAGTTCGGCTACCCAACATCGGTCACCTTGCGTTAAATTGCGTTCGAAACTTCGAACCGCATGCACTCGGACGCCATCATGACCCCCCGTTTCCCGACCTGGATTCTCCTCGGCGCAGTCGTGCTGGCGTGCGGTTACTTGCCGACGCTGCGAACGCCGTTCGATTTCATCGACGATGGTAACCTCGTGTACCCCGCACAAACTGGCAGGTCGTTCAGTGGGCACGTCGCGTTGTGGTGGGAAAAAGTCGTTGCAAACTACGAACATCTCGGGCCATTCCGCCCCGTGGTATGGGCGCACTGGGAACTGTTCGCGAATGTCTGCGGGGGCGAGGCGTTGCCGTGGCGGATCATCCGTTTCATCTGGTGCGGGCTGTCGGCAGGGATGTTGCTTTGGCTGTTGCGCGAACTGCGGATTCACCCCGTTGCGGCACTCGTAGCGGGGGCGTGTGCGATGTGGAACCCGTACCGCAACGAAATCTGGACGAGCCTGACACTCGCGGAAGGCGTGGCGATGCCGTACGCGTTGCTCGGGTTAATCGCGGCACGCAAGGCGGCGCATTCGACGCGGCCACTTTGGTGGGATCTCGTTTCCGTGTTGTGCGTGATGACCGCACTCGGCTGCAAAAATACGTACACCGCGCTCATCCCCGCACAGATGGCATTGAGGCTTTGGACCGATGGCCTGACACTGCGCGAAGCGTGGCAGCGCAACCGCGTTCGTTCTTTACTCATGGCGTTGACGATCGCGATTCCAATCGCACATTACGTGTATTTCAAACTCCACTGGCACGCCGGGCAGTACGAAACGCACGCACCGTCGGTTACGCAGTTCGGGCGAATCCTGAATACGTGGAAAGGCGCGATTGGCCTCGATTTCCTGGGCATTGGCTACGCACTCGCGCTCGGCGTCGTGATCTATTCGCGACGGAAAATCATCGCCACGAGCAACATCTGGGCAACGCATCGCGCTGCGATCGTCACCGCGTCGCTATTACTTCTCGCGGGGATCGTGGTCTATTTGCCGATGTCGATGATGTCCGGGCGTTACGCGATGCCCGGCGTCTGGGGGCTAGATTTACTGATCGGGTTACTACTCACGTCGTTGATTGCCGTGCCAGCGAGTGTGCCGAAGAAAGTCGCGTGGGCGGCCGTCTGGGTCGGTGTCATGCTACTGACAATTGCGAATGTCGGACGCCAGGAGAAATTCGCCGCCCGCGCCCGAATGCTCTGGGATGCCGTCGAATATGTGGAAGCCACCGCGCCGCCCGGCGCGAAGATCGCTTGGTACTCCGGCCCGATGCCAACGCAAGATTTGAACGTCGAAGAGGGGATTCACTTCCGCTGGCACCTACTGCATCGCGGCCGGTCCGATGCGACCGTTGGCCTGTTCGACCTCGAAGGCCACCCGCTCGACCGCGTCGAGATCACGCCGTTTCTGGGCGAAGCCGACTACCGCTTCTGCGGCACCCCAACCGGCGTAGCCGGTTGGTCCGAAGAGCATCGTTTCGCAGTGCCCTATTGGGTAGGCCGCAAACAGTACGAGTGCCACCTCGGCCGCAGGCAACCCTCCGGCGTGGCGACGCGTTAACCCGGCGAGCGGAATTTATCGGGTTTTTTCTGCAAGAACGCCGCGTAGACCATCGCACCGATGGCGACGAAACCGACGCCGACGATGGCTTCGGTGCGTTGGGTTTCGCCGATGAACATGTTCATTAAAATTGCGAACAAAATCAGCACGTACACGATCGGCACCACGGGGTAGCCGGGGCAGCGATACGGCAACGTCGGCGTCAGTTCGCGTTGCGTGCGACGCAGGATGAAAATTGCGGCCACGCCCATCGTTTCGAATGCGGTCGCGCCGACGACGCAGTAATCGGTGAGAATGTCGAACACGGACTTCTTCGCGCTGATTAAGCCCGATTCTCTCGCAATTTCTGCCGCCACGACGAGTAACATCGCCCATCCGGAGAAGACGACCATCGCGGCGGCGGGCGTGCGGAATTTCGGGTGCAATTCGCGAAGGCGTTTCGGTGCCATCCCGTCGTCGCTCATTGCGTATAGCAACCGCGGCGCGACGAGAATGTTCCCGTTGAGCGAGCCGAAAACCGAGGTCATGAGGATTAGCGATGCGATCGCGCCGCCGACGTTCCCAAGTAGTCGTACGCAGAACGCGGTCGAGACGGGCGTGGTGCCGAGTTCCATCATTTCGGTTTGCGAAATGACCGTGTAATACGCTACATTCGCGCCGACATACAGCGCGATGAGCAACAGCACGCCACCGATCAGCGCTCGCGGAATGTTGCGTTGTGGGTCGGTCACTTCCTCGGCCACGGGCGTGATGTTCAGCCAGCCGTGATACGCCCATTGCACCGCCACGGCGGCTTGACCGTACTTCGACCAATTGATCTGGCTAAAGTCGCTCGGCCAAAACGGCGTCATGTTCGCAGTCGTCGGTACGTTTACCGGGTGCGACACGAAAACCAAAATCGCAATCGGTAACGCGATGATCGCCAACAGCGACCCGACTTTGAACAACGTCAGTACCAGTTGTAGCCTGCCCCCGATTCGCGTTCCGCGAATGTTCAACGCCGTCAGTGTGGCAATCGTGAAGAGCGTCGCAACTACACGCAGCCAACGCTCGAACGAGACATCGACCGTTTGCATTAGTAAGTCGTTGAGCGATTCGACAAACATGACCGCGAGCACGCCGATACTCGAAGTGCGAATGATTCCAAAATCGACCCACCCCCACAAGAACCCTGCCCATCGCCCGTAACTATCGCGCAGAAACGCATAGTTACCGCCCGCTTTCGGGATGCGAACCGCGACCTCGGCAATCGTCAGCGCGCCGAACAACGCGAGCAAGCCACCGAGCACCCACACCGAGAGCGCCAGGCCAAACTCCGGGCAATCGATCGCCACGTTCTTCGCCTTCTTAAACACCCCCGAGCCGATAACAGTGCCAACCACCACCGCCGCCGCCATCCACGGCCCAAGAACGCGAGGCAATTTCGAAGTCATGAAAACCGTCCGTTAAACGAGCGTGAAACACCGAGAGGTTCGCACAAGAATAGCAGGAGCACGGCGGGAAGTACATGTGCCGAAAAGAGATTCCCCGATTGAAATCGGCATCGGCGTTTCGCCGTGCCGCGTAGGCTTTGCGTAGCGAAGCGCGGGGCATAAACTGTCGCAAGCATCCTTCGCCGCTGCACTGGCGTACGGATTCGAAGGTCAACGAGCCTACGGATACGAACCCTTTCGGGCAAAGTCGACCTTTTCCGTAGTTTCGGAATGAATGCCGCAATGCTCCCCGTTGG
>JANXNT010000767.1 GCA_025353985.1 Limnoglobus sp. | reverse complement strand
TGCACCGGTCTGCGTCGTCTTGCACGAGTGAAGGCGCTGGGGATCGAACCCAGGACCCGCAGATTAAAAGTCTGCTGCTCTACCAGCTGAGCTACGCCTTCAATTTTCGATTCGGTGCTTCGACACTCAATTTATAGAACCACGACGACGAATTTCCAGTCTGTAAATTCAAAGTCGTCGTCAACTGTCGTAGAAGTGGACGGCTGACCGCCGTCCGAGGTTCGGGCGCGACACGAAACGGATCATTTCAGTGTCGTCAGATACTCCACGAGGTCGCGAACTTCGCGCGGGGTGAGCGTGTTCTCGACCGAGGGCATTGCCGAATTCGGGATCGTTCTCGATTCGATATCCTCAGTCGGTACGGTGATGGTTTTGCCGTTGGGGTCTTTGATCGTCACGTTTTTCTTGTCGTCTTTGAGCACGGTCCCCGCGACGACGCGGCCATCATTGAGCGTGAGCGTGACCGTTGCGAAGCCCTCAGCGATCTTCGCACTCGGCAGAATCATCGACTCGAGGAAATGCTCACGGTACTTCTCTTTGTACTTGTCCGCCACCTTGGTTAGCTCCGGGCCAGCTACGCCGCCACCGCCGCCAACATTGTGACAACGCACGCACTGTGCCGACGCGTGATTGAAGAACACCTCGCGCCCCTGGTCGGCATTTCCGCCGCTCAAACTCACTTGCCAACGCCCGAGTGGGTCTTTCGGTTGGCTCGTTTCGAACTGCTTCCGATGCTTGTCCCGCAGATGCGATGGCGACGCTTTCAGCGCCTCGATGACATCGAGTTGAAGTTCCGGAACGACGGTCCCCAATACGAGTTTCTCCGCCCAAGAATCGAGCAACTTGCCCGCTTCCTCGTTCTTGATCTTCGGCAGTAATGTGAACGCACGCTGGCGTTCGGCGATCGTTGTGGTGGTGCTGGCCAGTGCTTCTGCGAATAACTGCGTGCCGCGTTTCGCATCGGTCAGCGCGATCCGTTCGCGGGCTTCGGCTCGCACGATTGCGGATGTATCCGACAAGCTCTTCGTGAGAATCGCATCGATCGATTTTGACTTTTGATTCACCAGCAACCGCATTGCGGCAACGCGCAGGTTCGGTTCTTTCTTCGTGTCGTTCGCCCATGAAACGAACTGCGATTCGTCGGCTTTCACGCCGAGTTTCAGGATTGTGCCGATCACCGCCGTTTGCAATTCTCCGTTCGTTTTCGCCAGCAAATCGGTCAAGTTTGCTTCGGCCACCGCACGCACGGCGGTGTCGTCGCGTTTCGGTATGACGCGCCAAAATCCGGTCACGCGGTCGCGGGGCGGGGGGTTGCCCCAGTCGGAGATGGCGGCGAGCGCTTCGGCACGCACGACGTTCGAGAAGTGGATGTTCGTCACGACGGCCAACACCGCTTTTGCGTGGTCAGCGGTGCCGAGCGTGAAGGCGGCGCTGATGCTTCGCCGGGCGAGCGCGTCGCCATCGGAGATCGGCTTCTCGCCGAGTTTCGGCAACAACGCCGCGAGTTGCGGGTAGAGTTCGAGCATTGGCAAATCGTGAATCGCACGCGCGGCTTCCGAACGCACGAACGTGTCGGCATCGTCCAGCGCCGCCGCGATTCGCTTGTCCTTCAACTGGCGTTGCACCAGTACGACCGCCAGCCGCACCGCTGCGCTGTCATCGCTGGTTTTGGCCGCCACTGCGTCAGTATCGCCGATGCGAACGAGTGCGGTCACGCACGCATGACGTAGGTAAGTGTCCGTGTCGGCGTTCTTTTTTAGTACCGCGAACAACGGCTCCTGTGCGGCCTTCGCCTTCAATTTGCCTAGCGATTGTGCGGCGAAAAACTTCACGCGTGCATTAGCATTATCGAGCAATTTCAGCAGACTCGGGATCGCATCGGTTACGTTCGCGTCGCCGCTGATTTTCGCGTACTGCGCTTGCACCTCGGCATCGGGTTCTTGCTGTAACTTGTCGAGCAACCCGTATGCCGATGGCAGGCTCTTTAGGATCGGTAAATGCGCCCAGATCGCGTGAATCCGTGCGAATTGGTTTTTGCTGTCGAGTGCCGTCGAAGTCAGCTTCGCCGCTGCGTTGGCTGCAATTTTCGTGTCTTTATTTTTGACGCGATTCATCAACTCGAACTGTGCCCGTTGCCGTGCGCGTTGATCGGCGTGGCCCATCAGTGCGATCAGTTCGTCGGTGTCGCGTTTCTCGAAACCTTCCGCGAACAGCTTCTTCGTTTCCAGCACGACCGGCGATTCGATCTTCTTCGGATCGAACAGCGTGTAGATGCGGCCACCGAGGCTTTTGCCGCTCCAATCGAGGTTCACGAAGTCCGAGATATACAGCTTGCCGTCGTAGCCAAACTCGGCATCGGTCGCCATGATCGGCTTGAAGAAGTCGTGATAATCTTCGATCTCGAACCCCGCCCCCACGGACTTGACGCGGAACGATTCGAGGCCGCCGTTACCGCCGGTGAAGTTACACATTATGAATGAGTTTTTGTACCGGTCCGCGAGGCTCGTGCCGCTCGTGAACAGGAACCCGCTTGGCCCCGTGCCGATCTTGCCGACGGGTGGCACGATGTACGCGGGCTGCCCGGCATGTTGGAGGTGCCACAGGCGTTCGGAGAACCAAGGTGCAGCGGTGTGCGGTGCGATCGATTGGTACGCCATGTTCCAACCGCTCTCGCCGCCATCGACGACGTAAACGAGCCGCGCGTGGTCGCCTTTGTCGCAATTGTTATCGTCGGCGAACAGGTTGCCGTACTGGTCGAACGCGAGTTCTTGCGGGTTGCGCAGGCCGCGATGCACGACTTCAAACTCGGTGCCATCGGGGTTGCAACGGAACACCGCTCCGGTTCGCGGGCCGCTATATGTTGGGCCTTCTTTGGACTTCACGTGGAAGCCGCGGTCACCGACGCTGAAGTAGAGTTTGCCGTCCGGCCCCCAACAGAGGCCGTGCAGATCGTGCCCGAGGAATGCCGCATTCACGCCGAAACCGGTGAGCAACGACTCGGGTGTCTCCGTGCCTTTTTTCAGCACCCACAGATTCGGAATGCACGTGAAATAGACATCGCCATTTGTCGCCAACACTCCTGCTGCAAGCCCATCCAGCGGGCCGTTGAATTGCGCGAGGATTTTCGATTTGTCCGCCTTGCCGGTGCCCGTCGTGTCTTCGACGACGCGGAGTTGATCGGCATTTTTCGTAAAGAACGACATGCCCCCTTTGAACTGCTTCTCGTGCTTCTGGAACATCTTGAGGCGGTCTTCGACCGTGCGAATTTGCAGGTCGTCTTCGAGGAGAAACGCACTCGAGCGGTTCTCTTGCGTGCCCGCATTGAAGCGATGCTCCTCGGCCACATATACGCGGCCCTTCTCGTCGAGGCTGATCGCCACGGGGCTAGCCAACAATGGCTCAGAGGCAAAGAGTTCGACCTTCATGCCTGTAGGAACGCGGAAGCCCGCAATCTGTTTCTTCGCGGCATCGGTGCCATCGGCCATCTTCGGGGCGGCATCTTGTGGCGGCGTTACCGCAACGAGCGAAATCGGCACCAACAGTAAAGCAACGAACAACAGCAAACGATAAGCCATGTCGATTCTCGGAGAGTGAGTTACTTCGGCAGGCTGTTATTGTAGTAGATGACAACGACGAAGGGCAGCACGTTTTTCGCGTACGGCCCATCGTTCGGTTTCTGTTTACTTGTCCGTACCGGCTTTCTTCTTCAGTGCGTCTTCGAGGCGCTTCTTCTGTTCCATTGTCAGGACTTCGAGCTGTTCCTTTTTCTTCTTGTCCTTTGCGACTTTGATCTTCGCGGTCATCGCATCGATATCCTCGTCATACTTCGCATCGATTGCGTAAACCTTCGCCTTCTGCTCTTCGGTGAGGCCGAGATCCCGCCAACCGGTGGGCAGTTGCGACTTGGACTTCGCCTTGGCCGGCGCGGGAACCGCTTCTTTCGCGTCCTTGTCGGCTGCTGGTTTCGGTGTCGTTTTGACTTCCTGGCCAACGATGCCGCCGCCGATCGCGAACAGCCCGATCGCGAGCAATGCCAT
>JANXNT010000740.1 GCA_025353985.1 Limnoglobus sp. | reverse complement strand
GTTTCAATCCGCTCCCGGGTGATACCCCGGGAGAATCGCCAACCACGCCCGAAGCGAGAATATCCCGTAGTGGGTTTCAATCCGCTCCCGGGTGTTACCCCGGGAGAATCTGCTGTCCTTGCAAGTGGTGATCTGGTCGACGGTTAAGTGCTCGCCTTCGCGAACCCTTCCCACCACTTCTGTCATCCCTGTACCGTCGACCGGTTGCTTCATTGCGAATCCCTTGGTTTCAAGCCTATCCGTGTGTCGCGAACCTCCCCGTGTTTTCGCCACCACTTATGGTCCGCGATTTCTGATGTTATACGACTAACGCACCATCCAGGTCGATCGGTTCTCCGGCACCGTGATGTTCAATTTTGACATCGGCATCGAGAAAGTAACACCGAATCGAATCTTTGTCGAGCTTCATTACGTCGAGTAAACGCGTTTTCAGAGCAGCCCACTCCTTCAATCCGACCGTACACTCAAAAACGCTTTTCTGAACCCGCTGTCCGTAGTCTTGGCACGCCTGGGCCACTTGACGCAGTCGTTTCGTACCGCCATCGTCGCTGGTTGCGACGTCGTAGACAATGAGTATGAGCACGAATCACCTCCGTTAGTTTTTCAACACGCACGGCACGTAGGTTGCCAAGTCTCCTCGAATCACTCGTGCGAGGATGCGTGCTTGCAAGAACCACAAGCGGCCGACGGGGCATTTTTGTTCCAGGGTGGGGTGCGTCACTTCATCGCGTTTGCGCTTTTGATACTCGCTGATTACGGTCTTACGGGTCGCATCCGACATTTCGACTCCGCCACCGTCGCGGATCGTGAATCCGTTGGGGTCGACTTGTTGCCGATTCACGAGCGCAAGGGCGACGCGGTCTGCGATCAGCGGGCGAAATTCTTCCATGAGGTCGAGCGCTAACCCCGGTCGTCCCGG
Source organism: Limnoglobus sp. (assembly GCA_025353985.1). Lineage (GTDB taxonomy): Bacteria > Planctomycetota > Planctomycetia > Gemmatales > Gemmataceae > Limnoglobus. Next base: position 1,518 of record JANXNT010000740.1, on the reverse strand, counting down.
TCGGTCGACGTGTAAAAACCCTACCGAGGGATCGAGGCCGGCGGCTTGCAATGCGGCGGCACAATCGTGGCGAAGCATTCCGTACAGGAAAGATAACAAGGCGTTCATGCGATCCAGTGGCGGGCGGCGGGTTCGTCCGTTGGGTGTGAACGATTCGCGATTGTGTCGGATCGTGTGTGGGAAGACATCGAAGTAAGTTCTGGCGGCATCGCCTTCGTGACCGCGTGCGGAGTCGGTATCGGAGGCATCGCGTAGTTGGGGAAGGACAGTCCCCAGACGTTCGGCGGCGGCGGCGAGGCGATCTTGGTCGGCGGACGTGCTGCTTTCGCGGGCGGAGCGTAAGAGCAAGTTACGCGAGTTGTGAATTTTCCCGGCGATGATCGCCTTTGCGATGTCGGTGCGTTTGGCTTCGAGATCGGCGACACGAAACTGTTCGCGGCGAAGCAGGACGTTGCCGGAACCGGGTGCATCGACGCGGGCCAAGAGCCGCCCCGATTCCGTCATAAACGACACGGCCACGTTGTTCTCGGCACATAACGCCATCGCGGACGGTGTCATGTGGACGCCGCCGAACACGGCGACCCCATCGAGTTGATGGATCGGGATCGTGAGCTTCGTTTGCTTCTCGATGATGACTTTCAGAGTGAGGTGATCTTGCCGTACGGACGCACCTCGCGTGACGACGAAGAGCGTGTTCAGTTGGACTTCCACGATCGGCCCTCACTTGCTGGGATGGGAAAAAAGGTCGGCGGCGGCCTTGTGGTACGCCTTCGGTGCGGCGAGCAACTCGGGCAGGCAGATGGCGTGTAGCGAACACTGTTTGCACTTCGCGTGCAGCACGGGTGTCGGTGCGGTCGTTTGTTTCAGGAGTGCGTGCAGCCGTGCGGCCGCGTTACGGGTTTTCTCGCGAAGAGGCATCGTAAACGGCACCTCGCGGCGACGTTTCGACTGAATGTGAAAGATGGCCCCGCCGGGGATGACCACGCCGAGCATTTCTTCGAGGCAGATCGCCTGGGCACAAAGTTGGACGTCGTCGTTATCCCATTTTCGTCGTTTACCGCGTTTGTATTCGACGGGGTGCGGAATCCCCTCGACGTATTCGACGAGGTCCGCAACGCCCTGCACTTTCAGCGTGTGCGAAACGAGCCGCAGCCCGCGAGCGGTGCGGCCGGTCGCGAGATCGTTGTCTTTGGTCGCATGAACGCGGCGATGATCGTGCGACCCGGTGAGCGTGTGTACATTCTCGACCCAAACGCCCTCGACGCGGTGCAAGAAGCACCGCCGGGCGCAGAAGAGGAGATCGTTCAAAGCCGACAGCGGCGGATACTCCTCCGCCGCCTCGGCAAGTGGAAGCGGGAGCATGGGTTTCACCCGACGTAGCGATGGAGAGTGACACCGGGGAATGACGGGTGTTTGCCCTCCCCATCCCAACCTTCGTCCAGTTTCATGTCATAGTCTGTGAATGCCGTCGGGAACGTCGCTTCCGATGCCTTATTTCGCTTGATCTGAATCGTCTCG
>JANXNT010000739.1 GCA_025353985.1 Limnoglobus sp. | reverse complement strand
GCTCGACCCGTCTGGACGCCCGCCACCCGCGGGGGCAGGCGTGGACCGACGGTAACCTCGTGCGCCCGCTGGTCCACGGCGGCACCTACTTCGCCGAGCTGCACGCGCGCGTCTCGGCGATGAGTTCATTCCGGAACCGTCAACCGCAACGAGTGGGCCACCCGCTTCCGCTTACACGGACAAAGACGGCCGCTACCGAATCGTAGCAACGGGGACGAGTGGGGTCGGCGTCGGTCAGCATCGCGTGTGCATCAACGACGCCACGCTGATGATGCCGAGTGGCGGCAAAACGGATGTCGATCCGGATAGTGGTCTCCCGGTTGCAACGGGAGCCAAGCCGCAAATCAAGCGTTCGCGCGTACCGACCACATACAGCGATGCGACCCGTACACCGTTCCTGGCGATCGATGTTCGCCCCGGAACCCAGACGCAAAACTTCACGCTGAAAAGCAAACCGTAACGTACCCAACTAATTTCCACGAGCGAGATCGATTCCGATGCATTCCCGAATCCAGCGCCAGGCGTTTACACTTATCGAGCTATTGGTCGTGATCGCGATTATCGCGATCCTGATCGGATTATTACTGCCTGCCGTACAGAAGGTCCGCGAGGCGGCGGCGCGTTCGCAGAGTCAGAACAACCTGAAGCAACTGTCACTCGGCTGTCATTCCTTTCACGATGTGAACCTGTGCTTTCCGGCTGCTTCGTTTTCCCCGGTGCCGAGCAATCCGGCCACGGCGTACAGCAGTTGGATCGTGCCGCTGTTGCCGCACATCGAGCAGGGCAACCACCAGCAGTGGTACGCGAACCCGGTCTTGACTGCGTGGTACAACGGGCCGACCGCTCCGGCCGCGGCGGTCATCAAGACGCTGTTGTCCCCGAGCGACGCATTGTGCACCACCCCGCACGAACAACTTGCCCCAGGTGTCAATCCGACGTACCCTAACGGTCGCTATGTGGGCCTAACGAGTTACGGTTGCAACGGCGGAACGTCCGCGCCTCCCGCTCAGGTGAAAGATGGCGTGTTCCACTACGACACCCGGACTCGCCTGACCGACATCACCGATGGCACGACCAACACGATTCTTCTCGGCGAACGGTACGGGTCCGACCCTAACTGGGGGGCGCTGACACGTCGCCCGAGCAACGACATGCGGGGCTACTCATCGTGGTCGGGCGGTCCGTTCTTCGCGTGGCGTTCGACGCTCAGCCCGATCAACTACCGCCTCCCGGATTCTGTTGCCACTGCCCCACCAGCACTGGGTACCCCAGCGTACTTCGACCTCTATTATCGCCGACTCTTCGCCTACGGCAGTTCGAGTTCGGGCGGGGCGAACCTCTCGTTCGCCGATGGTTCCGTGAAGTTTCTTTCGACGAACACGAACCTGATCACACTCCGCGAACTCAGCACGTCACAAAGCGGGAACGTCCTCTCAGGCGATTACTAACCGAACGACATTCCAGAGGAGATTCCATTGCAGAAATCTACGATCAAACGGCTCCCCGTCACGGTTCTGTCCGGCTTCCTGGGGGCGGGCAAAACGACGCTGCTCAACCACATTCTGACCAACCGCGAGGGGCTGAAGGTGGCGGTGATCGTCAACGACATGTCCGAAGTGAACATCGACGGGGCGCTGGTGAAGACTGGCGACGCCGCTCTTTCGCGAACCGACGAAAAACTCGTGGAGATGCAGAACGGGTGTATCTGTTGCACCCTTCGCGAAGACTTGCTCAAGGAAGTAGCGAGTTTGGCCAAGGATGGCCGCTTCGACTATTTGCTCATCGAGTCCACGGGGATTTTAGAGCCACTGCCGGTGGCCGAGACGTTCACTTTTGAGCATGAGGATGGGTCTAGGCTCGGCGACTTGGCCCGGCTCGACACGATGGTGACGGTCGTCGATGCTGCGAATTTCCTCGACGATTATCAGTCTTCCGATTCGCTGGGGGATCGGAAACTGTCGCTCGGCGACGGAGATGAACGCGACATCGTCAACTTACTTGTGGATCAAGTCGAATTCGCGGATGTGATCGTCTTAAACAAGGTCGATCTGCTTTCGTCGCAGAAACTCGATCAACTCGAAGCGGTTCTGCGTTCGCTGAATTCGTCGGCACAGATAGTTCGCGTGGAACGTGGCCGCGTGCCGCTGCGGGAAATCCTCGACACGAAGCGGTTCGATTTCGACAAAGCCTCCGCTGCACCGGGCTGGATGGCGGTGATGCGAGGCGAAGAACAGACCGAAACCGCCGAGTACGGGATCAACAGCTTCGTCTATCGTGCCCGCAAACCGTTCCACCCGGACCGCCTCTATCGCTTCATGACGAACAAGAAACTGCTCGCCGGACTGCTGCGATCGAAAGGGTTTTGCTGGATCGTGACACGGCCTAAGTGGACCGCATTTTGGTCGCAGGCGGGACGGGTGATGGAGATTTCTCCGCGTGGAGTCTGGTGGGCCGACGTACCGCGCCACGAGTGGCCGACCGACGCCGATGAGCGAGCGGACATCCTCGCCAATTTCGAAGGCGAGTTTGGCGACCGGCGGCAGGAACTGGTTTTCATCGGCCACAAAATCGACGAGTCCGCGATCCGATCCGCACTCGATGCGGCCCTTGTGACCGACTCAGAGATGATTGGAGGCCCCGAGGTGTGGGCGAAGATCCACGACCCACTACCCGAGTGGCCCGAACCGGAAAGCCGCACACAATGACTCGCCGTCGAACCGCTTTCACCTTGATCGAACTGCTCGTGGTGATCGCCATCATTGCGATCCTGATCGGACTACTTTTGCCCGCCGTGCAGAAAATCCGCGGCGCGGCAGCGAGGATGAAGTGTTTGAACAACCTGAAGCAAATCGGGCTAGCGATGCATCACTACGAGGGAGCACACGGTGGCTTCCCGGCAGCGTGTGAGTCGGTCGTATTAGCGCAAAGCATCGTTCCGCTGTCCGGCACGGCCAACCCGGATAGCCCGCCGACCTGGAGTACGAGTTTCCCCAGCGGAGTTTATACGACCGCCCCGTGGGTGCGGGACGGTGGCTCTGGGTGGGGCTTCTTCGCGACGATCTTGCCGTACATCGAGCAAGACAACTTGTACCGGCAGATCGATTTCACCAAACCGATTGCTGACGACGCGAACCGGGTGGCCCGCGAGACGATCGTGCCGACTTATGTCTCGCCCGGCGATGTCGGCCCGCGTTTGGTGAAGATCATTAGTTCCGGAGACCACACACAAGGCATGGCTGGCATTCCAATTTCGGCCGCCCCCGTGCAGATGCACTCACCATCGGGCGTGCCGCTCCAGTGGGCGGTGAACAGCTACGTACTGAACATGGGGCGGTTGCACTACGAGGAACAGCCGTTCGACGGACCGTTCCATCGCAACCGGAAAGTTCGCATCGCAGACATTACCGACGGGCTGACGAACACCGTGGGCGTCGGCGAGCGAACGAGCCGAATGACCGAGAGTGGGTGGTGCGGGATCGTGCCGGGGCAGGAGTTGGTGTACGCTCCGACGTGGTTCAACGCCGACCCGGCGAACCCGAGTAAGAACTGGCGACCGGCAATGGCGGCGGTGAATATCCACATCAACACGGGCGCGCCAAACGCCCGCACCAGTAGCCCCGGCGGGTTCATGACCAATCACCAGGGGTACGGCGGTTGCCACTTCCTGAACATGGATGGGTCGGCGCGTATTATCTCGGACAAAATTTCACTCGGGCCGTACCGGTCGTTGGCCACGCGTGCTGGCGGAGAAATCGTGCCACCGGAGGCGTTCCCATGACCGACGACTGGATGGCATGGACATTCGACCCGTTCGCCTTGATCACCACATTTAGCAAGTGGGTCGGCTCGCAGTCGGTCGGCCTGTTACCGGACGGTGTCGTCAAGGACTTCATTGGGTACTGGGTGTACGATCTCGCCAAGATCGTGCTGCTGCTGCTCGTCACGTCGTTCGCGCTAAACCTGATCCGAAAGTGGGTCGGGGTCAAGTGGCTCCGGCGAAGTCTGGGGCGGGACGATTGGGTCGGTATGTGCTGTGGGGCCGCGCTAGGCGTCGTCACGCCGGTCTGTTCGTGCAGCGTCACGCCGCTTTACGCCTCTTTGCTTCATGGCGGGGCGGCTCGACGGCCCGCGGCGTGCTTCCTGTTCGCCGCGCCGGCAGTGAACGAGTTTGCAATCGTACTGGTATTTTTCGCGATGGGCTGGCAAGGGGCAGTGATCTACACCGCACTCGGGTTGCTCGCCGCCCTTTTGACCGGTCACTTTGCCAAGAGGTTAGGTTTGGAGACGTGCCCGTATTGCGGACCCGTTGCCCACGACCCGTTCGTGGCGGACTCCCGTTTCGGATGGAATACGTGGCGTGGGGGTGCCGTCGATTCTTTGACACTGCTACGTCGTTTGAAGTGGGCGCTGGTGATCGGTGCCGGACTGGCCGCCGCTCTGGTTAAGTTCAACCTGACGCCGGTGCAGGTGCTGACCGAATACGGTCACCACCCGCTGGCCCCAATTCTTGCGGCAGTCATCGGCTTGCCACTGGATGTGAACGCAGCGGCCGCTGGACCGATCCTGATACCGCTCGTTAAGGTCGGACTACCCGTCGGTACGCTCATCGCACTGATGATGGCCACTACGGTTGCGTCGTTGCCGGAGGCGGCGGTGTTACGGCAACTCGTCGGATGGACGGGGGTGGCCCGGTTCGGTGGCTGGTTCCTAATTTACACCGCCAGCGTGGGCCTCGCGGTGAACGCGATCTCTGCCCTCATGCGATAAGGCGAGCGTTCATTTGGCCAGTTGGAGCGGTCCGTGGTCGTCGCAGTGGTCGCCGTGCGGGTGGTGCAGGTGACCGTCCACCAGGTAGTCGGTGTGGTCGCCGTGCGGGACGGCTTCATGGCCGCAGTTCGCGCCGTGAACGTGGCCCTTCTCGTGTCCGCCGCAGTCGTGGGTCGGAGTGCAATTGGCCGGATTCGTGCGGTCGATGGGAAGTACGTTTTCCTCGATGCCAGTTGCGGTGACGTGGTGCAGGTGGCCATCGTGCAGATAATCCGTGTGGCCAT
>JANXNT010000055.1 GCA_025353985.1 Limnoglobus sp. | reverse complement strand
CGTTTTAGACGACAACGACGACTCGCAAAACGTCTACACAAACGCCAACCTCACTGAAGAGATGGCGGGGTAGATGTTTTCACTTCCTCGGATTTGTTAGCCCGAAGCGCTAGCGAGGGACGTTCCCTTTCAGTAATTGCGCGTTGTGTTGAGACTTCGAAATACGACGGTCCGTGCGCCAAGAGTGTCGCGATGCACGGTGTTTCTGAGCCGATTCCCCGCAAGGGGTCGGGTGATGCGCAACCACCTAGTAGTGACTTTGCAAGTGTGCGGGATCGTGAAAACGGGCGAGAATCTCGCACCCGACTCCTTGCGGGCAACGCCGTGAAGGATTTCAAAAACACGTTTTCCGTTTCGTGTATTTTGTCTGTTTCGTGGTGAATTCCGGCTTTTTTGTCGATCGGATTGGTCTTAAGAATCGAATACTCCTCGCTAGCGCTTCGGGCTAACGGGATTTGCGTCTCGAAGACTCGCCACGACTCGCTAGCGCTTCGAGCTAACGGGATCGGAACTGTTAGACAATACCTCGCGGACGAGAACTTCCGGGATGCCATCGACGAGTTCGACGTGGCCCATTCGCGTTGGCAACACGAACCGCAATTGGCCCGCAACCGCTTTCTTGTCGCGCCGCATTACGCCAATCATCGCGTCGATGTCCCACTCCGGTTTCGGCTGCGTCGGCAATTGAAATTTCTGTAACAACCGCAACTGTCGCTCCGACTCTTCAAATCCGAAATCTGAAATCCGAAATCCGAAATTCAGCCGTGAAGCACAGACCATCCCGGCGCTGACGGCTTCGCCGTGCAACCAACTGCCGTACCCGCCGACGGTTTCGAAGGCGTGGGCGAAGGTGTGCCCGTAGTTCAAGACCGCACGCAGGCCGGTTTCTTCGCGTTCGTCGTTCTCGACGACGTCCGCTTTCAGGCGGCACGACTTCGCCACCATGTACGCCACCACAGCAGTATCGCGTGCGAGAATCGCGTCGGCATTTGCTTCGATCCAAGCGAAAAACGCGGCATCGAGGATGACGCCGTACTTCACGACCTCGGCGAGGCCGCTGCGATATTCGCGGTCGGGGAGTGTATCCAGGAACGTGGGATCGATCCAGACGCCCGCCGGTTGGTGGAACGCGCCGATGAGGTTCTTCCCCTTCGCGTGGTTGATGCCCGTTTTGCCGCCGACGGAGGAATCGACCATCGCAAGCAGCGTCGTCGGCACCATAATCAATGGCAAGCCACGGTTGTAACTCGCCGCCGCAAAACCGGCCAAATCGCCGACGACACCGCCGCCGATTGCCACCACGAGCGTATCGCGATCCGCAGGCAACTCCGCCAAGCAATCGAGCAACCGCGCATATTCAGCGAGCGATTTCGAGGCTTCCCCCGCCGGTATCGCCGCCGTGGCCGTACGCACCCCCGCCTCTTCCAATTTGGCACGAACCCCTTCGCCATGCACGACCGTATTGGCATCGGTGACCACCAACGCCAGTTTCGCCTTCGGCACCGATAACCGCACGAACTCGCCAAACGCATCGGCATCCGCGTTAGCAAAGCGAATGTCGTACGAGCGACTACCCAAATTCACGTGTACCGTTTCCATCTCGATATTGTCGGGAGAACTGCGATTTCGGCGAGGTGCGGAGATTTTCAATTCGCCGCGCAGCGTACTCTGGCGTCGGACTTGCGTTAATTATGAGAGGCGAAACTTGGCCCGCACAAAGTGTACATTCTGCCGATTGCGTCTCATTTGTGGCATCAATCTCGCTCTACACGCCAGTTCTGCCGACCGTGCGCGAGATTTTGAAGTAAGTTGCTAATGCGGATAATCTTTCGCTCCGTTTTTCGACAGGGACTATGTCGCTACTTCTGACCACGACCGACCGGCCTTACACCAACAAGGCGGGCCTCGAACCGATTCCGGGTTACCGGGTCATCGAGCCGCTTGGTCGCGGCGGTTTCGGCGAAGTCTGGCTGTGCGAAGCCCCTGGCGGGCTGATGAAGGCGATGAAATTCGTCGCCCCAGACCCCGACAGCGGTTCCGGTGCTTCGCTCGAACAAGAATACGAGGCGTTTCAGTCGATCAAGGCGATTCGCCACCCGTTTCTGCTGACGCTTGAGCGCGTCGAACTCGTCGGCCACGAACTCGTGATGGTCATGGAGTTGGCCGATGCTCACTTGCAAGATCGCTACGTGCAGTGTCAATCGCAGGGACTGGTTGGCATTCCGCGTGCCGAACTGCTCGGCTACCTGATCGACGCTGCCGAAGCGCTCGACCACATCGGCCGGAAGTACGGGCTGCAACACCTCGATATTAAGCCTGCGAACCTGTTCATCATCAGCGATCACGCCAAAGTCGGCGACTACGGCCTCGTTTGTCGGCTCTCGACCAAAGGCGATGCGACGCCGATGCTCAACCGTGGCCTGACGCCACGTTACGTTGCGCCGGAAGTGCTTCGCGGGCAGGTTCACGGGCGTTCGGACCAATACAGCCTCGCACTCGTTTACGCCGAACTGCTGACGGGCTATTTCCCGTACACCGCACGCACGGCCCAGCAAATGATGCTCGCGCACGTGTCCGGTGCGCCGGATCTGTCGCACCTGCCGACAACGGATCGGCCTTCGATCCTACGTGCGTTATCCAAGAATCCCGACGAGCGTTTCGCGTCGTGCTTGGGATTCGTTCAGTCGTTGATTAGCGTGCAAAAAGCGGAAGTGGTCGAACCGACGCTCGCCAACAAAACGAAGGTTTCCGACACGAATTTCGTTACGCCGGGCCGTACGCGGTTTGACCGGATGCCGATTGCGGAACCCGGTGCGCCGGTCGATACGCTGCCGCCCGGTTGGGTGGCCCCGCACAACGCGAGCCGCACGCCACCGCAACCTTACGGGGGCAATCAGCAAACGCTCCCCGCAAGGCTTTCCACGGACATGCCGCCGTTGAAGACAGCTGCGAGGCCGACGAAACTCATCGGTCCGTCGCCGTTGGCCGAAGACCCCATCGACCTGATTATTAAGCCCGAAACGCAGTTCGTGCAACTGCCCGCGATTCGCTCGGTGGTGACGGTGTCGAGCCTGCTCGGTTTCGACAGCCCGCCCTCGACGGTTTGGGCCGATCAGCTCATTGACACCGTGTTAACCGCCGCCGCCGGGAATGGCCGTGCGCCGAAGATCCCCGGCGATGTGGGCCGCCGTGCGGATGGCACCTGGATTTGCCGCTTCCCGACGACGATGGTACCGGCTGTTATCGGCCTCAAAGTCGAGCCGATGATCGACGATGGCTGGTTCGACGACTTCGAGGAAATCGACAAAACGACCTTTGTTCTGCGAAAAGTCGCACCCGCAACGGGCATGTGGGGCCGGATCTCTGGCAAGAAAGCGAGCGGGCTGGAAGTCGTGTTGCGCTGGCCCACTGGCCGCAACGGTTGCGGTGAAGTCGAGGCGACCGGTTCGTTGTTCGGTGCCCCGGAAGCCGCATTTGCCCGCGAATCGCTCGATTTGATCCCGCGCCTGATTTCCGAACTACGCCACCTGATTCGCAACGTCGAAGATCGCCGCAAATCGCCGCGAATCTCGGCGACGTTTCCCGTCACGTTCTACCCGATCACAGACGATGGCCTCGTATTGGCCTCAATCCCCGGTCGGTGCCGCGATTTGTCCAGTGGCGGCATCAGTGCCGTCACGGGTGCAGAACCGACTTCACGTTACCTGTTCGCGGCATTCGAAGGCTGCGGTCAAGCGGAGGGTACCGCCATTCTGGTGCGTCTGTTGCGGGTGCAAAACACCGGCTACGAGTACGCCATCGCCGGCCGCTACCGCACCGATTTGTAGTCCGTTTTCGCCTCTCATAATCGACGTAAGTCCGAATTGCGAAAGTTTTAAAACCGTGTTTTTCGTGTTTTTTCGTCTCAATAAGCCCCTTTTTTGATCGCATTTCGCTTATCGGTTCGCGGTGACTTTGCGTTATCCTGCTATTCTGCCATGATTTACGTCGACGATCCTGCGATTGACACTCGCCGCAGGTAGCGCCTTTTTTGGGTCACTATGCGACCTAAAATCGACCGTGCGCGCCTTTTCTGTGTCATTTGCGCGCACTTCTGTGTCATTTCGGCGCACTTTTGAGTACGTCCGTGCACGTCGCGAATTCCGACTTACGTCGGATCGTCTCCGATTTTTTGACTTTGCAAAATCGTGTGGATCGCTCGTTGCATCGGTGATTTGCGTTCGGTACACTAGGTGGAAATCCCGTTCCCGATCGAGGCCGTGCCATGCGAATATTGCTGATCGCGTCGTCGCTGTTGGCGTTCGCGATCCCGGCGTTGGCCGATGACCTCACGGGGAAGTCCGTCGCGGTGAAGGTCGATGGCCTCAAGCTCGGGCGGAAACTCGATAATGGCCTCATTCGCGATGGCGATGCGCTGAGCGCGAAGAAGAGTTACGTCGTGAAAGGCGACGATGGCACGTTCCTCGAACTCGCGGGCGGGTTCGTGT
>JANXNT010000713.1 GCA_025353985.1 Limnoglobus sp. | reverse complement strand
GGCCGAGGCAGATGCCGAACAGCGGCTTCTTGCTGATGAGACCCTGAACGGTGCGGATCGCGTATTCGACGGCGGCAGGGTCGCCGGGGCCGTTGGACAGGAACACGCCATCGGGTTCGTACGCTAGCACCTCTTCCGCCGTCGCCGTGCCGGGCACGACCGTGACGCGGCAACCGACTTGCGTGAGGCAGCGCAGAATGTTCCATTTCATGCCGTAATCGATGGCGACGACGTGCTTCTGCATCGCACGTTGCGGCAGCACATGTTCGCAGAACGGGCCGAAACCTTTATTCCACTCGAACGCCTTTTCCGGCACGACTTCGCGAACGAGATCGCGTCCGACCATACTCGGTGCGCTCTTCGCTTTCGCCACCAGCGAGGCATCTTCGAGATCGACCGACGACAGCACGCCCATCATCGCGCCGCGAACCCGCAGCCGCCGAACGAGCGCCCGCGTATCGATGCCTTCGATGCCGGTGACGTTGTTTGCCGTCAGGTACGTATTCAAATCGCGATGGCTGCGAAAACTGCTCGGAACGCGAGTCAATTCGCGAACGACGAAGCCTTCGACTTGCACCGCATCGGATTCGGAATCCTCTGCCGTGGTGCCATAATTCCCGATCAGCGGGTACGTCATGGTGACGATCTGCCCGCGATACGACGGATCGGTGAGGATTTCCTGATACCCCGTCATCGACGTGTTGAAAACGATTTCCCCGGTCTTTTCCCCGGCGGCTCCGAAGGCGAGGCCAGTGAACACGGTACCATCTTCGAGGGCCAATTTAGCGATAGTCGTCATCGTACCTGCGGCGTGAAGGTTCCTTCATTGCAAAACAATCTCGTTATACGAACGGGTACAGTAGCGGAAAGTACGAAGCCGTTTTCATTTCGCTGTTGGTGCCGAAAATTACCACTTGAAACTCCGCCAATTTCGCGGACGATATCGGTATCCCGCTACGCCATCTCGGAGGCGACTTGCGATGCTGCTCTTCCGCATATTCTGTACGTTCGCGATTGCACTCGCTGCCCACAATGTGCGTGCGGAACAGCCCCTGTCGTTCGCGAATGAAGTTGCCGCGATACTCAGCCGTACGGGGTGCAATGCCGGCGCGTGCCACGGGAACTTCAACGGCAAGGGTGGCTTCAAGCTCAGTTTGCGCGGCGAAAGCGCCGCATTCGATTACACTTCGCTCACCCGCGACATGCTCGCTCGCCGCATCGATTTGACGCACCCAGACGAAAGCCTGCTGCTGAAGAAAGCGAGCGGACAGGCTTCCCACGAAGGTGGCGTGCGGTTCGGACGGAACAGCAGCGAGTATGCGATTCTGCGTAACTGGATCGCTGCGGGCGCGAACTTCGATGGCGACACATCACCCAAACTAACCAAGCTCGAAGTCTCGCCACAACATCGCGTGCTGGTGTCGCCGACGGATCGCGTGGCACTGACGGTTGTGGCCCATTTCGCCGACGGGACGCAGCGCGACGTGCGAACGCTGGCCGCCTACGAGACGACGAACATCGGCGTGGTGAACGTGCTTCCGAGCGGCGAAGTGGTGAAGCAAAAGAACGGCGAAGCCGTCGTGTTGGTGCGTTACCTTTCGCAACAAGTTCCCGTGCGGCTCGCGTTCATTGCCGATTCGGGTTCGCCGAATCTTTCCATCCTCAGCACTGGTCAGCGCCTCGATGCACTGGTTGCGCAACAATTGCAAGAACTGCGGTTACAGCCATCGGAACTGTCTTCGGATGCGGCGTTCGTTCGCCGCGCGTACTTCGATGCATGTGGCATACCCCCCACGCCGGAAGGCGTGCGTGCGTTCCTCGCCAACCGAGATTCGAACAAACGCGAAGCCCTGATCGATCAGCTTCTGGGCAAGCAAGAGTTTGCCGAATTCTGGGCGATGAAGTGGTCGGACCTGTTGCGCAACGAAGAGAAATCGCTCGATCGTAAGGGCGTGCAGGTTTATTATCGCTGGATGAAAAGCCGATTCGAAGCGGATCGGCCGTTGAACGAGTTCGCGAAAGAGATTCTGACTGCACGCGGTAGCACGTACGAAAACCCGCCGACGAACTTCTTCCGTGCCGTCCGCGACCCGCTCCAGCGTGCCGAGAGTGTCGCCCAGGTTTTCCTCGGCGTGCGTATCAGTTGCGCCCGTTGCCACAACCACCCGTTCGATGTCTGGACGCAAGACGAATACTTCCGCTTCGCCGCATTCTTCCCGCGAATCAGTTACCGAATCTTGAAGAACGACCGCAGAGACGACCTCGACAAACACGAGTTCATCGGCGAGCAAATCGTGTTTGCCGACCGCAAAAGCGAGACGATCCACCCGCGAACAGGTGCGCCGGCCACGCCGAAGTTCCTGGGTGCGGACACGCCAGATCTGATGGGCGATGCCGACCGCCTCGGTGCGCTGGCCGAGTGGATTGCGAAGCCGGACAACCCGTTTTTCGCGAAGGCGCAGGCGAACCGCATCTGGTTTCACCTGATGGGCCGTGGCCTCGTCGACCCAAACGACGACTTCAAGGTAACGAACCCCGCATCGAACCCCGAACTGCTCGATTACCTCGCAACCGAGTTCCGCACGGGCGGGTTCCGTTTGAAGCCACTCGTGAAGCAGATCATGATGTCGGCGACGTATCAATTGTCGTCGCGCACAAACGACTCGAACGAGTTCGACGAATCGCACTTTTCGCACACACTCATTCAACCGCTCGAAGCCGAGCCGCTGCTCGATGCCATGAGCTGCGTCTTCGATGTCGCCCCGGAGTTTCGCGGCTACCCGAGCGGCACGCGGGCGGGTTCGTTACCCGCAATGCTGCAAGGCGGCGGTGGCCGACGCGGTTCCGCGACAATGAGCGAGCGGTTCCTAAAAGTCTTTGGCAAGCCCGAACGGCTACTCACCTGCGAATGCGAACGCAGCGACGAACCGGGCGTCATTCAGGTCTTTCAGATGATAAACGGCGAGCAAGTGAATCGAATGCTACGAGCGGAAAACAACCGCATCGGCCAAGCCATGAAGCAGGGCGTACCCGATGCCCAACTGCTCGAAGACCTGTATCTCGCCGCGATTAGCCGTTATCCGAACGACATTGAGAAAGCAAAACTGCTGGCAAATGTTTCGGCCGCAACCGACAAGCGAAGCGTCTGGGAAGACATCGCCTGGGGCCTCGTCAACTCGAAAGAGTTCCTTTTGCGTCGGTAAAATCGACGTAAGTCACAATTGCGAAAACTCCAAAACCACGTTTTTCGTCTCAACAAGCCATCATTATGATCGCGAATCGCTGATTTGTTTCTGATGATTTTGACCTATCTCGCAATCATGCCGAAATTTCCGGCACACGAACGTCGTGTTTTAAAGACTCACCGCGACCTGCAATCGCGGAATGCGAACGTCCCTCGCTAACGCTTCGGGCTAACGGGTTTGTTAGCCCGAAGCGCTAACGAGGGAGTCTTGGCAGGTCAAAAAATCACTGGCCTCGCACCACGCTTTTAGCGTTTGATTGGCACGAAGAACGCGGCTCGGACGGGGGCGGGCATCTTGGACTTTGCGCCGCGAACCGAACGCCAGATGATCTCGTTGAAAACGAGGTCGTCGGCTTGGTCTTCCTTTGCCAGGTCCAGTTTCTCCGAGATTGCGGCCCCGAACGCTTCGGGTTTGTTCACCGCTTTCAGGTCAGTTTGGGCTTCGACATAAGTGTAGGGTGTCAGGTCGGGTTTAGCAGTGAACGACTGATACATGGGGCGGGCGGCGGCGTCGAATTGGCTCATCGGTTTCAGTCCTAGAATCAGTTCCATCGTGCGCAACATGCTCGACGTCGAGTACATCGTCGAATCGACGAACTTTCGCTTCGTGTACGGCGAAATGACGAGTGCCACGACGCGGTGCGCATCGACGTGATCGGGGCCGTTCTGCGCATCGTCTTCAATCACGAAGATCGCGGTGTCTTTCCAGAACTTCGACTTGCTGATGCCATCGACGAGCAACCCGAGCGCGAGGTCGTTCTCGGCGACCATCGCGGTCGGCGTTGGCTTGCCGATGCGTTTGCCGAACGACCACACCGCCGGCACCCG
>JANXNT010000705.1 GCA_025353985.1 Limnoglobus sp. | reverse complement strand
ACCGGCTTCGGTTCTTCGGTGGCGATTGCGATCAAAGTGCTCATCAGCGTCGGCCGCGCGAACGGAGGTTTGCCGGTACACAAGCGGTACAACACGCAACCGACGCTGAAGAGGTCGGCGCGACCGTCGAGCGGTTGGCCTTGCGCTTGTTCCGGAGCCATATAAGCGGGCGTGCCCACCAGCGCACCCATCGCGGTCAGTTCGGCACTCTCGGTCCCTTCGACCGGCTTCGCCAAGCCGAAGTCGAGAATCTTCACGCGGCCATTCGGCGCTTCGAGCCAAACGTTACCCGGCTTGACGTCGCGATGCACCAAGCCCAATTTGTGCGCAGCCGCGAGGCCGATTGCCATCTCTTTGCCGATGCGCATGATCTGCGGAAGTGACGGCGTGCCCTTCTTTTTCAGATATTCATCGAGCGGATAGCCCTGTAGCAACTGAAGCGCGATGTAAGGCGTGCCATCGATCTCGTCGGCTTCGTGAATATTGACAACGTAGTCCGAACTGATCTGCGCCGCCGCACGGGCTTCGCGAAGGAAACGATCCTTCGCATTCGCGTTCGCAGCGAACTTCGGCAGCATCACCTTGAATGCAATCTGGCGTTGCAGGCGTTCGTCGAATGCAAGATACACCGCCCCCATACCACCGCGACCGAGTTCTTTTTGAATGCGATATTTGCCGAGCCGCCCGATCTCGCCCGTCACCGTCGGCGGCGCGAATTGTGGCATCTCCGAATTCGCAACCGGTTCCGAAGCCGCCGTTTCTTCCGAAGCGGATGGCAACGATTCGTGCTGGCTTGCGAGAAATTCGACCGTCGCCTCAATGGGCTGTTTCTGTGACATGGACGTTAACCCCGTTTGCAACTCAACGTACGCAAATAGGTTATCCGCCAGCAGGACGTGTTGCGAGGGGGAATTGGAAACAATACGTGCGAAAGTGCGTGACGTAAACTTCTAAATCACTTCGAACATCGTAGTTTCTTCAGTTTCGCCTCAACTTCGGCTGCCGTGAACCATTTGCCCGAGTTTGGGTCCGAACGTCGTTTCAGTTCCTCTTCCGAGATCAGCATCGGCGGAGCTTGCGATGGGGTGAATATGCCGATGATCTTTCCGTTAGGCCCGCGGACTTGGACAGTATCCGAAAGCAGTGCGAATTCGGCAGCGAGGCGGTCGTCGGCAATTGTGATCGACATTCTCGTTCTCCAGGTGGTGACATCAACGATAGTATACCGTCTTTCGCACGGCACGTCACTTGACAAACAACACCAACCGAGGATTGACTCGAACGAGCGGGGCCGATACAAAGTAGCAAATGGGGATATAGCTCAGTTGGTAGAGCGCTTGAATGGCATTCAAGAGGTCAGGGGTTCAACTCCCCTTATCTCCACTCGATTTTGGCACGTTTCCTATCGCGAAGACGAGCTTACTTTTAAGCGTCGATGCCGCGCGAGTATTTGCTTTTGTAGTGCCGTTCGGATGTTGGCTGACTTGCTCACTTTGTCGTATGCCGCAAACTGTCTCAACAGCACATAGAATGTGCCTGCTACAAGCAGAAGTTGCTGCCCCACTCGCCACTCTTATCACGGCTCAATCGCCCGTGGGCGGTATTTCCGCCAGAGTTCGTCGACGAGCTTGGCGTATTCTTTCTCTTGAACTTGCCTTGAGAGTTTGCCCCGGATTTCGGTTTGCACTTTGGCGTCGAATGGGCGGGTGCCGCCCTTGTCGCGTTCGACGACTTTCACGAGGTGGTAGCCGGTGGCGGTTTGCATCAGCGAACTCACCTGTCCGGCTTCCATGTCGAGGATCATCGGTTCCATCTCGGTGGGCAGGATCTCGCCGCGTTTTGTGCCGATGCCTTCGCCGTTACGCAGGTTACTGTCGCCTTGGCCGTACTTCTTCACGAGTGGCACGAAGTCGTCGCCGGCCATTGCCATCGTCCACATTCCGTCGGCGAATTTTTTCGCTTCCTCGGGAGTGCGGAACCGTTGATTGCTGACGAACAGATCGAGCCACTTGACGCGTTCTTCGAGCGCGAACTCTTTCGGGTTCGCGAGATAGTAATCCCACAAGTCGTTGAGCGTGATGAATTTGACTTTGTCTTTGAGCGACTGTTCGAGATACATGCTCACGAGCGCATCGCGTTCGAGTTGACGGCGTAATCCCTTGTATGTCAGGCCCTGCGAGCGCAGAATCTTCGTGAATTCTTCCTCGGTGACGTTCTTACCCTTGCGATATTCGCCGAGGCGACGCACCGCGATGTCGCGCGAACTGTCCATAATATCGTCGATCTTGCCACCCGCGTTGTTCTTACGCATCCGCGCGAATAGCTCGGTGATAATCAGTTCGCGTTCGATGAGTTTGCGAAGTTCCTCGCGGTAAATCGCCTTCTCTTTGTTCTCGCGTTCGCCGCCGGTTAGGTCGTTGAATTGATCGCCGCGCTGGCGGACCATTTGCCACACTTCGTCGTCGGTAAGGACGGTATCGGTGCCAATAAACGCCGCCACCTGAATCTGCTTATCGCGGAACGGCTCGGTCATTGATGTCGTCAACGACGCCGGTTTGATCGCACTCGCGGCCGGTGCGCTCAATGGGTCGGGCAACAACGGCAACACCGTGAGTTTGCCTTCGGGGGCTTTCAGCCCATCGGGGGACTGCCCGCGTGCGGTGGCGCTCAGCGTCACCCCCAGCGCGACAATTCCGAATGTGCATACCCAACGGAACATCGGTTCGACGGCGACCATGCCCAACCTCCCCAGTCCGGGAAATCCCGCACAACCTGTAGTATCGGCACTTCCCGGCGCGGACCTACACACGAAGTGCATATAACGTACCTGACGAATGTTGCAAGGCGACTCGGTTGCCCGACCCGAACTGACGCTCTCACCCCGGAGACGACCTGATGCGAACGATGTGGCTCGCGCTCTTCGCGCTGATGCTTTCCCAAGGTCTCGCGTTCGCGCAAGACGATGGTGCGATTGCCATTGTGAAAAAGGCGATCGAAGCCCACGGCGGCGCGGAAGCTCTCAACAAGACGAAAACCGCACGCTCGACCGCCAAAGGGAACATGACAGTCAGCGGGCAGGAACTGACGTTCTCCGCCGTCGCCGTCTACAGTGTGCCCGATAAATATAAACTCGAGATTCAAGCGGAAATCAGCGGGTTGAAGCTGACGACGCTGCAAATCCTCAACGGCAAGAAGACGAAAATCAAGACGATGCTCGCCGGGACGGAACAGCCTTCGAGCGACAAAATGAAGGAAGAAACCATCCAGGCTGGGTTGCTGCAAGAAGTGACGACGCTGACACCGTTGCTCGAAGCGAAAAAGTACACGATAAAAATGGAGAAAGACGCCGACGTCAAAGGCACATCCGCAAACGTCGTGCTCGTTACGGGTAATGGCGTGGTCGATGTGCGATTGTTCTTCGATGCGAAAGTCGGCAACCTGATTAAGACGCAACGCAAAGGCATCGCACCCGGCCCCAGTGGCGTCGTCGATGTCGTCGAAGAGACATTCCTGAGCGAATTCAAAAAAACCGACGGCGCGCTGCTGCCAACGAAAGTCGTCGTCGAACACGACAAGAAGAAGTTCATGACGATGACCGTCACCGAAATGAAGTTCCTCGACAAAGTCGAAGCGAACGATTTTAAGACGGACGACTGATTTGTTTTTACCCCAACGGGGTTGCATCTGATAGCCCAGGGTTAGACGTTTCGTCGTACCCTTAGGCAGATGTACCTCTGGGTGCTCCTTGAAGGACTTGCGATGCCTCCCGTTGTTATCATTGCCGATCGCCGCGACTCCGGCCAAACCCTGGCCGCCGTGTTGAAGGAACGCCTCGGCATTACCTGGACGCAGGCGCGGCGCGTCGTCGAAAGCCGAAACGTCCGCGTGAGCGGGCAGATCGTTGCGGACAGTACGTTTCGCGTGAAGGCGGGGAAGCGGATCAGCGTGCCGCCGGGCGTTGTCGAGGCAAAGCCGAAATCGGCGATACTCGAAACGCCCAAAGTGAAAGTGAAAAAGAAGAAGGAAGACCCGAACGCCGAGCCACCACGAGTAAAGAAACTCGTGAAGTCGGCCGCCAAGATCGAGCGAATCGTGCCGCGGGTGCCGCACGATCCGTCGATTCCCGTGCCCGAAATTCTGTACTCGGACGACACCGTGGTGGTCGTGATCAAGCCCGCCGGGTTGACGACGAATCGCGATGAAGACGAAACCGAAGAGTTCGGCGAAGGCAAGCGTTTCCTGCCCGCCACGCTTGCCGACTTGCTGCCGATGATGCTCGGATTACCCGATAAACCGGTGTTCGCCGTCCACCGCCTCGACCGCGACACCAGCGGCATCCTCGTGTTCGCCCGTACCAACGCCGCCGCCAAAGACCTCATGGAACAGTTTCGCAAGCACACCACCGAACGGCGTTACACCGCACTCGTTCGCGGCGTACCCAAGAACGGCCGCATCGAATCGCTGCTCGTTCGCAATCGCGGCGACGGTCGCCGTGGCACTGCGAGCGAACCCGATGCCGATGGCAAAAAAGCCGTGACGTTCGCGAAAGTGAAGGAAGCATTCGGCGACTATTCGCTCGTCGAATGTCGGCTCGAAACGGGCCGTACGCACCAGGTCCGCATCCATCTCGGCGAACGCGGCACGCCCCTTTGCGGCGAAAAGATTTACGATCGCCCGCTCAACGGCAAGCCATACCCCGACGCCAGCGGTGCCACGCGCCCGATGCTACACGCCGCCGTCCTCGGCTTCACGCACCCCGAAACCGGCGAAGTCATGACTTGGGAAACGCCACCGCCGAAAGACTTCGCCGCATTGCTAAAAACCTGGCGCACGCCAGAAGTTCCGGCGTAAAACCAGCCTGACTTCGCCGCGCCCTGTGGGAGACACGACATGGCGATGCTTGAGAAAATTGAAATTAAGGGCTATCGCTCGATTAAGGCCGCCAGCGTCGAGCTTCGGAAACTCAACGTGCTCATCGGCGCGAATGGCGCGGGAAAAAGTAACTTCATCTCGTTCTTTAAGCTACTCAACGAGATGATGGCGGGACGTTTGCAGGAGTACATCGGGAGAACGGGGCGTGCGCAGTCCATTCTGCATTTCGGGCCGAAGGTGACGCCAATACTGGAAGCGATGCTGGAATTTGATGAGGATGGCGTACAGAATTGGTACGGCCTACGTTTTTTCCACGCCTCGGGTGATACTCTTGGTTTTGCCGATGAAACACTGCGATTTCTTAAACCAGGATACTCCTACCCAAAAGACATTTCTTTAGGTAGTGGTCATCATGAGGCGAAGATTTGCGACGAAGCGAATCAAGGCGAACCGACCGCCAAGTTCTTTCGTCATTTGCTGAACCAATGTCGGGTGTACCATTTTCACGATACGTCCGCAACAGCCCCAAGTCGTTTGGCGGGATATATAAACAACCATCGTCGATTATTGTCCGATGCAGAAAATCTGGCTTCAATACTGTACTTTTTATAAACATATTCTCAACGTTGTCTACAAGCGTATCGTGTCAGCGGTGCGAAAGATTATGCCTGATTTTGGAGACTTCGATCTCGCACCGAGCCGTCTGAATCCGAACGACATCTTTCTCAATTGGAGAAAGAAGGGGTCGGACTATTTGTTCGGTCCACATCAGATTTCCGATGGCACCCTTCGCGCAATGGCGATCGTGACACTGCTACTTCAACCCGAAGAGGATTTGCCGGGTGTGATCATTCTCGATGAACCGGAACTGGGATTGCATCCACATGCACTGGAAATTGTGGCGGGACTACTGCGGGCGGTTTCCGAGAAAACACAGGTGATTGTTGCGACTCAATCGCTGACATTCCTGAACAACTTCGAGCCTTCGGAGATCATTGTTGTCGATTGCGACAACGGGCAATCGCAGTTTCATCGGCTCGAATCCGAACCATTGAAAGACTGGCTGGAAGACTATTCGATCGGCGAATTGTGGCAGCGAAACGTCATCGGAGCGGGGCCGATGCCATGAGACAGTCGAACAATCATCATATATGGCATTGTCAGACGATCGAAATCAGTTTTGTATCCAGTTTGCAGTTTCCAGTCTTTAACAATTCGTATCGGGTTCGCTTTCAATTATCTGGACACTATAAATTTGAATTGGCTTTTTAGGCTCAGTTTCTGTACCAAACAACTGAATCGATTGATTCACATGAAATAACTCCCCGTACAACTCCCAAATATCATCGTGCATCTGGCATTGACGAGAAATCGTTTCACCTTTTTCGTTCGGCCACTCGACACGAATCATCAAATCCTCGCCGAGGATGTCGATGATTGTGACTGTTTTGTCGAATTTTTTTAATCCATGCCGTGGCCGAGACTGCTTCTCCGCGCCGCTTACTCGGCGACGATGCTCACGAGTCAATCGTTGTGGAGTGGTTTGGCCGAGAATTTCCCCTCGCACTTCCATTGCTTCAATCGCACCACGGCTTGGAGGTGTGAGATATTTCATCGCTTCCATGATCGCATCACGTAAATCGACATCAGCGACTGAACTTGGCCCTCGATCACTGTCGGCCGATTCAGACTTTAACCAATCTATCCCAATTCGCAGGTTTTCCCCGACGCGCGAAAGGACGTCTTTCTCTTCTTTTATTGTTTCTGGTGGTAGTCCATCAAAGAGGCTTGGTTGCATAAGCGGCGAACGAAACTGAACTTCAAAACTCGCCGCCAAAAGCTTTTGTGCTGGAAGATCGTAAAGCATTTTCAGTGAACGAGATGGATGTCCCCGTCGCTTGAATATCTCCATTTCGTACTCTGCCAGACATTTTATCGCTTTCTGTGCATTCTCGACTGTCGTTTTGATGACACTGCTGGGAATCGCGCCTGGCACTATGGTTCGTCCCGTCGCTTTCAAACTGAAGAACGGCTCTAGTTCGCGGCGTAGCATTGTGCCAGGCCTCGGCAATGCATCACTCGGCAAGTCAGAAAGTGCAGTTAGCCAAACCGCAATCACTTCGCCTTGTGTATTCTGATCCACCACAAAGACGCGTGGCTGTTCGAGTCCTTCTATTATGGTCATCTCGCCACGAGTCATTCGATCATAGTCGGCTTGCGAGATCGGCACGACCACGTACCGCCAGAAATCGGCATCCGCATCCAGCCAATGAGCGAGGCACAATCCGCCATCGGCATCATGAAGCGTAAACGTACGCGGGCCATCGTGCCAAATCTGCACATCGATCGGCTCGAAGCGACCAAACAGGTCTGTGACCTTCGTTTTACCGACAACATCCCACATCAAACAATCTCCTGAATATCGTCGAAGCACTTGGCTCGATCACACTCGCAGCATGGCCACCAAGTCATATGGCTCGGGTATTTGCCCGGAGTCAATTTCATCCTACCATGTTCCGGTTGAAGTTCCCCCTTCGCAAGGTATCGGCCCAAGTACGGCATGCTGCTCATCATCCAGAGTGCGTCTTCCCGTTCCGAAAATACAGATAGCCCGTGAGGCATACATGGGCACGCAGGTGGTTTGCCATTCAGCTTTCGACCCTGCTCCGTAAAACTTCTGAAGTCCCTCATTCCTGCGGGATTTGACTTCAGAATGTGGTAAAGGACTCCACAACATGGCACGCTATCGTCAGGCGGGCAGCAATCGTGCCATTCGGTCGGGAAAGTCATGCAGCGTACCCAATACCATTTCTCGGGGATGGTCAAGTTCCTACGCGATCATCTCTTCACAATTGTAGCATCCAAAAGACGAGATTCATCCTGAGTTGACGCATGAACGGGCGCTGACTTCGCCGCGCCCTGTGTTCGTATCGGGCATGATGCTACAATAGCCTCGTTGTGACACCGCCTCCGACGAGCCGTACTTCCCATGCCGACGCCGACCTCGAATATCCGTAACTTCTGCATTATTGCCCACATCGATCACGGGAAAAGCACGCTTGCGGACCAGTTCCTGTTGAAATCGGGTGCCGTTAGCGAACGCGACATCAAGGCGCAGACGCTCGATAGCATGGACCTCGAACGCGAACGCGGCATCACGATTCGGATGCACCCCGTCACGATTTACCACAAGCATAATGGCCAGGAATACGAACTCAACCTGATCGACACGCCCGGCCACGTCGACTTCAATTACGAAGTGTCTCGCAGTTTGGCGGCGTGCGAGGGCGCGATTCTACTCGTCGATGCCTTCCAGGGAGTGCAGGCGCAGACCGTTGCGAATGCGTTTCTGGCGATGGACGCGAACCTGAAGCTCATCCCCACGCTGAACAAAATCGACTTGCCACACGCGCGCCCGGATTTCGTCATCGGCGAAATGGAAACGGCGCTGTTCACCGTGCCCGAAGAGGTGATGGCAGTCAGCGCGAAATCGGGGATCGGCATCGAGGATCTCATGGGCGCGGTCATCGACCGCGTGCCCGCACCGACCGGCGACCCCACCGCTCCGATCAAGGCGCTGATCTACAACAGCCACTTCGACACCTATAAGGGTGTCGTCGTTTACGTGCGGATGATCGATGGCTCGATCAAGCCCGGTCAGCGCGTCAAGATGATGCGAACGAACCGCGAATACGTCGTCACCGAACTCGGCCAGTTCCGCCCCGCGCCGACGAAAATCGACGAACTCGCCGCGGGCCAAGTCGGCTACTTCATGGCCAACATCCGCACCATCGACGATGCCAACATCGGCGACACCGTGACCGATGCGTTCAACCCGACGGCCACGGCAATGGTCGGGTACAAGCTACCGAAGGCGATGGTTTATTCCGGCCTTTATCCCGTGAATAACAACGAGTTCGAAGACCTCCGCGAAGCGCTCGGTCGCCTCCGGCTCAACGATAGCAGTTTCAGCTTCGTGCCCGAAGTGTCGGACGGTTTGGGCTTCGGCTTCCGTTGCGGTTTCCTCGGGATGTTGCACCGCGAAATCATCCAGCAACGGCTCGAACGCGATTGCGAACTGGACCTCGTGCAGACCGCACCGAACGTGACGTACGAGATCGAGAAAACCAACGGCGACGTGATCCAGGTTCACGGCCCGCAAGACGTGCCCGATGGCGGGAACATCAAGGAGTTCCGCGAACCGATCGTGAAGATTAGCTTCCTGATTCCGGCGGAAAATATCGGCGGGTTGATGGGCATGTGTACCGAGCGTCGCGGGACGTTCGTCCGCACCGAATACCTCAGCAAGCAGCGGGTGATTCTCGTGTTCGAGATGCCGTTGGCCGAAGTGATTTACGATCTTTACGACAAACTCAAATCGTTCACGCACGGCTACGGGACGATGGATTACGATCTCGTCGGCTACCGCGAAGCCGACCTCATCCGGCTCGATATTCTTGTCCACGGTAAGCGCGTCGATGCACTCTCGATCATCGTCCACCGCGCAAGTGCGGACCGTCGCGGAAGGCGAGTGTTGCAGAAACTGCGCGAGGAAATCGATCGCCACATGTTCGAAGTCTCGTTGCAGGCGGCGATCGGCGGGCGGATCATCGCGCGGGAAACGATCGCCGCGATGAAAAAGAACGTGACCGCGAAATGCTACGGCGGCGACATTTCGCGTAAGCGGAAGTTGTGGAACAAGCAGGCGGAAGGCAAGAAGCGCATGAAGGCCATCGGCATGGTGGACGTGCCACAGGAAGCGTTCCTCGCGGTGCTGGAAGACGATTAACGATGATTCCACCCGCCACCGAGGCTGCACCGCCGCTCACTGCCGAGGAACCCCTTCCTCCGCCGGTGCGACCGCCTGCCGCGCCGAAAGCCGACTCGTTCAGTCACCTCATGCGGAGCCTGTTGCAAGCGTCCGCGATGTTCGTTATCGGCTTCCTGTTCATTCGCACATTCGCACTCGAACCGTTCGGCGTCCCCACCGGTAGCATGGCCCCCGCACTCATCGGCAACCACCGCGAAGCCGCCTGCCCGCGTTGCGATCACCCCGTGGTCGTCGGCGATGCGTCGCAACATCAAGGCGAACGCCCCGCCGTCTGGTTCGCCGATGGCTATTGCCCGAATTGCGGCAAGCACGGCATCGACATCGGCAGTACGTGGGAAGTGCCCGGCGATCGTTTGATGGTCGATAAAAACGTCTTCAATTTGCGTTCGCCGCGACGTTGGGAAGTGGCCGTGTTCCGCTGCCCGGTGGATATTTCGAAGCCATACGTGAAGCGGATCGTCGGCCTGCCCGGCGAGTCGATTCGCATCCGCGATGGCGAGATTTTCGCGAACGGTGAACTCGCACGCAAGTCGCTCGAACAAGTCCGGGAAACGCGGTTGCCGATCTTCGACATGGCGTTCGCACCGCCCGG
>JANXNT010000697.1 GCA_025353985.1 Limnoglobus sp. | reverse complement strand
GGTCGCTATCTCAGCCCATGGTGAAACCATGGGACGAAGTCACAAATACCCTAAAAAACCAGTCGTGGCGAGTCTTCGAGACGCGACATAAGCGGCCACAACATTCATTTTGTGCGCACCGGTCAGACAATCCATTCCCGTTAGCCCGACGCGCTAGCGAGGGAGGACATTCAAACGGCTGCAATCGCGGGTCGTGGCAAGTCTTCGAGACGCGACGGTTCGTACGCCGGAAATGAACGTTGTGGCTGGATTGCGTCGCGTCTCGCCACGACTCCCTCGCTAGCACTTTTTGAAGTTTCGCTTTTCGTCGCTTCCGAGCCGATCCCCGCAAGGGGTCGGGTGCGTGATATCCGCGCGTTTTCACGACCCCACGACCCTTGCAAACACACTCATACGGACTCGCGCTTTACCCGACCCCTTGCGGGGATCGGCTCGGTAAGTCTCGCCTGGACAGTGTTCCATTCCCGAAAAACCCGGCGAGCGGCACGGCGTAAGCGTGCCGCGGGAACCCTCGGTGGCTACCACGGCATGCTTACGCTATGCCGCTCTCCGGGCGCAGGTTTGTGCGTGAAACGCCTGCGTTTTAAGAAACGCAACAATTAGCGCAACTTCAAAACTAGCGCTTCGGGCTAACAAAAACAACGGTCGCAGGCGAACCTGCGACCGTTGTTTCGTTTGTTCGTTCCGCAGAATTTACGGGTTCGCCGACGACACGCGCTGATCGGTGATGTGTGGCACGTGCTTCCAGGCGAGGTCGCGGGCGATTCGCTGGATGAGCTGCCCTTTGTACTGCGACTTTGGCAACTCGTCCGATGGCTTTTGTTCCATCTGCGTGGCGACGTAGTATTCGGAATGCTGCGCACCGCTGACGGTGTCGTAGACTTTCACATCGAGGCTCGCGCGACCCTGATACATGAACGTGCCGCCGATCTCGCGGTCGTACAGGCTGATCGAAGTCACCGTCGCATCGATCGCGAAGTCTGCACCGAGTTTCTTGCCGATGTCGGCCGAACGCATCGTTCGCCACGATGCATTCTCTGCACGGAAGCGGTCGAGGCGGGAATGTTCGATCATCTGAATGACGACTTTTTTGGAGTCTTTGGTTTGCTCGAACAACGAACGGCCGATCGCGGTGGCGAGTTCGCGTTCGAGTCCTGCGAACTCGATCGTGTTGATCGGGCCAGTGACTAGCACGGCGACGATCACGTCTTTCTTGCCTTCCTTCGGCTTAAGCGGGTACAAGGCCGGTGCCTTGCCGTCGCCCTTGAAGAGGAAGTACGAAAGTGAGGCGGGGTTACAGCCACTGCCTGCGAAGGACAGTGCCGCCACGCCGACGAGAAGCCCAAACGAAATTTTGAATCGGCTCATCCGTGAACCCCCTAAATGCGGCGATGCAGTCGATTCGCCAGCCAGTTTTCACTGCACGATGACGAACAGCCATCGCGCCATCATCAGCGTTAAAATCACCCCGACCGAGAACGTCGCAAACAGTTCCCCGTTGCGAACCTTCACCAGTCGCCCCCGAATCGCGCTCGCGATTCCCCACGGAATCAAGCTCATCCAGAACACCGCGAGTAGCGTACCGACCCAGTTGGCCTTCAGCGAGTTTCCGATGTCCCCATGAACCAACAGCGAGAAACTCGTCGTCATTCCACACGACGGACACGGCTTGCCGGTCCATGTGACCATGTTGCACTCGGGCATGCCGAGTTGCGTGTGGCTCGCCATCGTTCGCGGCGAGCCATCGGGCATGTACGGGTGAATCCACGCGGCAATCGCGAATATCCCGAGGAAGCCGATTGCCATCAGTATCAATGTCACGCGAACAAACCGCCCCATCGGGTTGCGTTCGAGACGACGATCGACGGCCCGCCGAACGACGGGAATCGACGATTCAGTGTGTGGCACAATAGCTTGAAACCTCAGAGTGTCAACGGGAAAAATCTACGGACAGGATTAACAGGATGAAACAGGATTAAAATCCGATCTGAATTTCATTCTCATTATCCTGTCAATCCTGTAAATCCTGTCTAATGTTCACAACCTAAACAGTCAGTGTGAATGATACCCGTTTCGGGGCGTTTCGTGTCGAACATCGTTGCGGAACTCGTGCGGTTTCTGGCTGGGCACCCATTAAACGGTGGCCCGGGCATCGTCGCCGTATCGGGCGGGGCGGACAGCGTGGCACTGTTACGCGGCCTCGTGCAAACGGGAAATGCCAACCTCGTGGTGGTGCATGTGAACCACCTGTTGCGCGGCGACGAATCCGATGCCGATGCGGACTTCGTGCAAAATTTAGCCGCGTCGCAAGGTATCGAGTGTGTGATGCACGTCGTCGATGTCGCAGCGCTCGGTGGCAACCTCGAAGCGACGGCGCGAAAGGTCCGTTATCAGATCTTCGCGGAACTCGCTGAACATCGCGTTGCCTGCTGGATCGCCACCGGCCACACCGCCGACGACCAAGCGGAAACGGTGCTGCACCGCCTGATCCGCGGCACCGGCATTCAGGGCTTGCGCGGCATCGCACCCGCACGCGACCGCATCGTTCGACCGATCCTTCGCGCGACCCGCCAAAATGTACTGGAGTATCTGGAAACGCTCGGGCAGCCGTACCGCACCGATTCGACGAATGCCGATGTGGCTTTCACTCGTAACCGCATTCGCGCGGAATTATTGCCGTTACTCAAGAGTTTCAACTCGGAAATCGTTGCGAGTTTGGGTCGTTTGGCGGAGCAAGCCGAGGAACTGTATGCGGACCTCGACGCGGAAACGATCGCGTTGCTGGCCA
This sequence comes from Limnoglobus sp., assembly GCA_025353985.1. Lineage (GTDB taxonomy): Bacteria > Planctomycetota > Planctomycetia > Gemmatales > Gemmataceae > Limnoglobus. The sequence goes on along the minus strand of JANXNT010000697.1, from coordinate 7,834 downwards.
CGGTCGAGTACCCGCGAAATGGCCCGATGGTCGTTCTCAATCGTGCGAAATTGGCGGCACTCAGCCCGTCGAAAATCCGCTGTATTTTCAGGCGAATCTGGCAACGCGAAGCGTGGCCGATGCACGCGATGACGTACCGCCACTGGCAGCGCATCGCGAGTTTCCAGCCCGGCGATTACCCCGATGGCGTGCATGTTCAGGTGGCAGGCGAAGTGGTGCGAATTCGCGTGCGATAAAAAACCGCGCCACAAGCATTAAATCCGATTGCTTTTGACGGCGCAGCGAAATTACGTGTGCTAGATTTGTTCGGCCGCTGCCCACGGCAAAGGTTCGGAAACAAAAAAACTTACCAACACCCCAATATTGCCATGTTCGGAACAGTATTCGCATTCGATCTAAATTGGCTCGGCGAGCACGCCCATTACATTGTGGGTTGTGGAGTTGCGGCACTCGTGCTCGTCGTCATGATGAGCCGATGGCGGATGCGTGTGCAGTCGCGCAAGCCACACGAATCCAATCAAGCGAATGACGAATGGGCGACACCCGACCCGTCGTTCGGCAACCGCCGGTCGTCGCTCCGGCGTGAAGGTTCGCCTGTGGAAATTTACGTGTCTTGCACGGCATTCCAGAACACTACGCAACAAGCCTGGGTGGTGGATCGTTCGACCGGCGGCCTACGCCTGACGATGGACAGAGGCATTTCGCCCGGCATGACGATGCGAATTATGGCTGTCAACGCGCCAAAGAAAACCGAGTGGGTGACGCTGCTTGTACGCAGTTGCAAGCCAATCGAGGATCATTTCGAACTCGGCTGCGAGTTCGATCAAACGCCCCCGTGGAACGTCCTGTTGTTGTTCGGATGAATTTTCAGTCGTTCTTTTCGGGTCGCCCGTTAAACGTCCGCGCGCCGATTCTGGCGAGGAAACGAATCTTTTGCGAAGCGGACAATTCCTTCGTATAGCGATCGCGTACCGCTTCGATCCAGCGAATCTTGCGGTTGCCATAATCGGTGAGTACGCGAATCAGCACGGGGCCAGCGTGGTCGAGCGCGGAGCGTAAGCAACCGTCGAGTTGGTCGCCGTTCGCGATCTCGCGGTACGCCACGCCGACGGCTTGGGCGAACGCCTTGTAGTCGATTTTCGCCAGTTCCGTGGCCGTCGTTCGCCGATACGCCGGTTGCTGAAGTAGTTGCATGTAGTGGTAGGCATGGTCGTCGAGGATCACGAACTTCACCGGCAATCCCTCGCGTGCCGCCGTGCTCATTTCCATCGCGGACATCAGGAAACAACCATCGCCGGTAAGCGTGGCCACGACGCGATTCCCGCACGCTCGCTGTGCGCCAATCGCGGCGGGGATCGACCAGCCCATCGATTGATTATCGACGGGGTTGAAGTATGTGCGCGGCTTCGTCGTGCGGAACGATTCCGCCGCCAAATGCTCGCTCGCGGTCACGTCGGTGAACAGCATCGCGTCTTCGGGGAGGTTGCGTCGGAGTGCCGCAATCGTGGCCAGCGGATCGACGCCGCACGTGCCATTCGGGATCGCCTTCAGCGTCGTTTCGTGCGATTTTTTCGCTTCGCGAATCCGGGCGTGCAAGTGCCCATCGGTCGGACGACGCAGGTTCTCCGCACACGCGAGCAGCTTCGACAAAAACAGCCCCGCATCGGCGTGAACGCAGACATCGGCAGGCATCACTTTGCCGAGGTTGTTCGCGTTCGCATCGACGTGAATCACGTGTTTCGGGCGGGGATTGCCGTAGTATCCGGTCGAAACTTCGCTGAACTTCACGCCGATGGCGAGCAGGCAATCGATGTGTGCAAACGCCTTTTCGGCGACGGCAGATGCGTGTTTGCCGAAGCCCCAACCGACTCCGAGCGGATGGCAGTCGGAGATTGCGCCTTTACCGGAAACGCTCGTCGCAACCGGGGCTTGCAATACCTCGGCCAACGCGGTGAGCGATGCGGAATCGTTCATGCAGCCGTAGCCCGCGTAGATGCCGATTCGCTGCGATTTCTGCGCGAGCATGGCCAGCGCTTTGGCGAACGCAGCATCGTCGAACGGCACCCCTGCGGCCGCGAGTGGCGGGCACTGGAAGTCCGCGACTTCGATGAGCAAGTTGTAAGGAATGACGACTGCCGTTGGCCCCGGTTCGCCAGACATCGCCACCTGGAACGCGAGGCGAATCGTTGCCGGGATTTGCCGAACGTCGGTGACGGGATAGACGCTTTTGCACACGGGTTTGAGCAAATCGACCTGATTCAACGAGTGAACTTGGAACGGTTTCGCTTTGTCGCCGCACCCGACATCGCCGACGATGGCCACGACGGGCACCGAATCGAGCAGCGCCTCGCCGAGGCCCGTGAGCGCGTTGGTAATGCCCGGCCCCGGCACCACGCAGAGCACGCCGGGCCGACCGGTGGCACGTGCGTAACCGTCCGCCATGCACGCCGCCGAAAACTCGTGCGTGACGAGCAAGTACGGCACTTCGCGCGCTTTGAGTTCATCCCAAAGTTCGTTTTCTTGTGCGCCGGGTATGCCATACACGCACCCGACGCCTTCGACGTTCAGCGTCTCGGCAATCGCTTGTGCGCCGGTCAGCGTTCCGATGACCCACCCCGGATTCTGCTTCTGGCGCAGCCGATCCAGCGGCTTCGCGTCCGTGCGGCCCGCCAGTGCCAGCCCGCCAACGAATGCGGCCCCTTCCAGCAATCCCCGTCGGGAGAACGGCCAATCCATGGCGCACCTTTCGAACGAAAACGGACAGCATCCGTATCTGTATCGGTCATTCGTGGCCCGCGAGTTTGACCGTTCGGGCAGAAAGGCGATTTGTATCGGATTGGGGGATTTTTCGCCATCCTCGGAGAGAAGCGCGGTCACGACGTATCGAATGAAGTCTTCAACGGGTTAACGCCCCGCGCTTCGCTCCGCAGAGCCTACGCGGCGCGGCTAAACAAATTACGCCTCGGTCGCGGTTGGGCCGTAGGCTACGATCGTGGTGTCGGTGAGCGGAAATCGTTCGAGGACTTTGCGAATATCTTCGAGCGATACCGACTCAAAACGATTGAGTTCCACGTCGATGTCGTGATACTCGTTGTTGTAAATCCATGCGGAGGCGATCGAGCGCATCCGCCCCATCGGTCGCTCCGAATGTCGGACGATGCGCGAGGAGATTTTGCTCTTCGCCTGATCGAGTTCATCGGCGGTGATGCTGTTTTTCTGCACTTCGGCGAGCACGCGCAACATGATCTCGAGGTTCTCGGCGGCTTTCGTTGGCTCGCAACTGAACGAGCTACCCGTCGTGCCACTTTGCTGGCTTTGATCGATGCTGCAACCGGCGGACTCTGCGTGGCCGGGGTGGATGAGTTCCCAATAAAAGCGGCTACCCGTGTCGTCGCCGATGGCGAGCGCGAGTGTGGCGGCGGCGTAGCGGAGGGAATCTTCGGCGGAGGGGCCGGGCGAGAACAACATCACGTGTTCCTGGGCCACGCCTTCCTTGGCCATCCGGTGGTTACCGCCCGCACCGGGTACGGGCCGCAGGTTCTCGCGCACGGCGGCGTCACTCGGCCAATGGCCGCACTGCGTTTCGATCATCGCGATGAATTCGGGCCAATCGAACTGCCCCGCCACCGAAACGAGGATGTTCGGTGCGGTATATCGCGAGTTGAAGTAGCCGAGCATCTGATCGCGCGTGAGGTCGACGATACTCTGAGACGAGCCGAGGATCGTGTTCCCGAGAGGGTGGTCGGCGTAGTAGATTTTCTTTGCGTATTCGCCCGCCGCGAACGATGGCATGTCTTCGTACATGCCGATCTCTTCGAGGATGACTTTCTTCTCCGTCTCGAAGTCTTCCTCACGCAGGCTCGGCCGCAAAATATCCGCGAGAATATCGACCGCCGTCGGCAGATATTCCGGCAACACTGCCGCGTAAAACACCGTGGCTTCTTCGCTGGTGTAGGCGTTGTAGCTCGCGCCGATGCGGTCGAAGTGCAAGTTCACATCGAGTGCCGTACGGCGTGGCGTGCCCTTGAAAAGCATATGTTCGAGGAAGTGCGACACACCGGAAACGGGTATCGTTTCGTCGCGCGAACCGGTGTTCACGAAGAACCCGACGCCCACCGAACGGGCCGTCGGAATTGTCTCGCCGATGATCTGCAAACCGTTCGCCAGGCGATGCGTGTGGAATGGCATTGTCGACCCAGTATGTGGTGAAAGTTACGCGGGCAGCACGAGTGGTGCCGGGCCGAGCGTGACGAGTGTCGGTGTCTCGAATGGGAACGCGCTGGCGTAATCGAGCACGGCACTCACGTTGAGGCCGTCAATTTCGCGTTGCGTTTCGTCGAAGGATCGCACCCGCCCGAGGTGGTACCAATCGCGAGCGATCGCCCCCGCCCTTGCGGACGTCGATTCTTGTTGCATGATGAGCGACGTTTTCAGACTCGCCCGCATTCGGTCGATCTCGTCGATCTCGATACCGTCTTTTAACCGTCGCAGTTCGGCGAGCATCACGTCCAGCGTTTCCTGTGCCCGCTCGGCACGAGAACCGGCACAGGCGTAGATCGTGCCGCGATCCTTGAGCGTTTCGTGACTCGCGTATACCGAGTAACAGAGGCCGCGCTTCTCGCGCACTTCGGTGAACAACCGCGAACTCATCCCGGACGAAGATAATACACCGACCGCACCGCGTGCGGCGAAGTACGCCGGGTGCGACATTGGCACGCTCGGGAACGCAATCGCGATCTGCGTTTGCTGCGTCTCTTTGTGCAAATGCTCGGAAGTCGGCACGCCGTCGGTCGGGGTGTTTTTCGTCACTTCCGCCATCGGCCAATCGCCGAACAGTTCTTCCGCTTTGTCGCGGATCATAGACCAATCGATGTTTCCCGCAATCGACAAGATCGTCCCGTTCGGCCGCAGTTGTTTGCGATGGTGATTGCGAAGCGACGCGATCGTCACGGCTTCGATGCCGTCCTCCGAACCGCAGCGGTCGCGGTTGAGTGGCGACGGATAATAGCGTTTGCGCAGTTCGATCATCACCTTGTCTTGCGGCGAATCTTCGAGGCCTTGCAGGTCTTGAATGAGCAACGACTGCACCGATTCCAATTCTTCTTCGGGGAGCGTCGGCCGCAAAACCATGTCGGCAAAGAGTTCGAGAGCGAATGGCACGTTGCGGGCGAGTGTGCCACCGAATAGGCCCATGTTCAACAGGCCGACGGTTTCGCCGTGATCGACACCGAGGCGGTCGAATGCGAGCGACAGTTGCTCTGCATCGCGTTCGCCGGCACCGCGAGAAAGCATCTCGGCCAGGATCGCGCCCATGCCGAGTTGATCGGGCGGATCGTAGGAACAACCACCGGGTATGAGGAACGAAACGGTCGCCGAGCGGACGTGATCCATGCGTTCGGCAAGGATCGTCAAACCGTTCGGTAAAGTGAAGTGATTCACGTCTTGTTTCACGGGTTCGATCGCCTTCCTTCGCGGGGTTCGGTGGCGGCGGGAAATACGCCGACGACAACCCGCTCGCGTTTTGCCTTGATAGCAACAGTTCGGTATATGGTTTTGTCGATTGTAAACCCGAGTTTTAAATAGAGTCGTATCGCGGCGACATTCCCCAATGTGACATCGAGTTGACCCGTTTTCGCTCCCTCCGCGTGCAAACCGTGTAGCGCCTTCGCGATCAGCGCGATGCCGAAACCGGATCGGCGATGGCCAGGAACGATGCCGACATTCTGAATGAGGCCGATACCATCGTCTTCGACGACACCCTGCACGGAGCCAACGTATTCGCCATCGACCGCAAGCAGCCACGTGGCACCCGCACAGAAGCCCTCGGTATCGCAGATCGACCGCATGAGCATCTGGCAACCCGTACGATTCGCGAGGTTCGGGTATACGAGCGCATCCGGCTCGTAGACGAATGATTCATAGATAGTCATCGCGTGTTGATCGATCCACGAGTGATGCCACGGCACCCACACGCAACGCTCTGGCAACGCCGCAACCGCCACGGCAATTGGCAACGCGCACGTCATGCGATACCGCGGAAACACCCGAGTCATTGACGGACCTCTGCAAAATGCGAACAAAACTATCGTATAAATACCGACGATTGTTGTCCATCATTTAGAAGAATCGAAGTGAACCACGAATTACACGAATCACACGAATAGGAAATAGGCGAATTGCACGATCCGCGTCTTAAGTATTATGTTTAATTATTCGTGTATTTCGTGTAATTCGTGGTGAATTCTTGTCTTTTGCTGTTTTAAGAATTCATAAAACGCGCGGTTCAGTTTGCCGAGCGTACCGATGTGGGCGTGGGTGCGACTTCGAGTTTGATCGCCTCTTTTGGGCCGATCAGGCCCATGTAGACTTTCGCCTCGGCGGGCGGGAGTTCTTTCAGGGCTTGCAGCGTTTGGCCGACACGCCAGAAGTAGAATTTGTCCACCGGTGCGGGTGCGATCATTCCGACGCCGCCGATCGCGGAACCGATTGCGAGCGTGGCGGGCGATACCGTCGATTTCGCGACTTTCTGCGGTGGCCACTTGACCTTCGATGCCTCGATTGCGGGCTTCACCTCAGCGGGTTTCACGGGCACGATTGTCTCGGTGAGAAACATGCCATCTTCGTGGAAGCCGTTCACTTTGAACGTGCGGTTCGTGCTCGTGAATTCTTCGCTAATCACCAACTCGTTCCCGGAATCGAGTGGCTTCCGCTGGTTGTTCAGGAAGTAGTATTTCCGCACATCGACCTCGGTCTTTTCGCCGGTGCGTTTGAGGCGAATCGCGTAATACTTGTTGCTGGAAATATCCCAAATGCCCGCTTCCGGCGTGCCATCGGAGCTTCGCACGATGCCGTTTAGCTTGATGTACGGGCTAATGTCTTCCAACGGTTTCGCGGGTGGGGCGGGCGGCGGTTCGGGAATCTTGACGATTTTCTCGGTGGGCAACGGCCCGTGGTACGGATCTTTCGCGGCCATCACGAGGTAGTTGCGTTCCGATGTGGCGAGCAGTGGCACGAACTGTTGCGGGTTGATGACGCGACCCGCTTCGGGCGAGTTCGAGACGGCGAAGTAGCCCGCGCCACCCGCCACGGCGGCCACCGATGTCGGGATCGGCAAAAGCGTACGCCGGTTTTCGGCACCATCGAGAATGATCGCTTCGGTGTTGATAATCACCGTAAGATCGTTGCGATCCGCGGTGAAAATGCCGCGGCGGCTCATGACGGTCGAACCTTCGTCGCTGCGTTTCACTTCGAACCACACGATCTGGTGCAGCAGGTTCAGGCGGTAATATTCTTGCAGGAACTTCGTCAGGCTCGTCAGGTCGACTTTGTTGAGCCGAATCGAGTAGCCGATGCGCGAATAGGCGGGGCGCTTTGGCGCGAGTAGCGGGATCGAACGCGCGTCCGAATTGTCTTTGGAGGCGATCGTGTAACCCGGAGGGATACCCGCGTTACGCAACAACCGCGTTAGCATCGCTTCGTATTCGCGGCGGGCCACATCGGGTTCGCTCGGCAGGCTGCGCTTCTTCGCGGTGGTCAGCCGTCGCAGGTCTTTGCGTAAGTTTGTCAACTTCTCGTCTTTGTCGGAATACTCTTCGGAAAGCTTCGCGAGTTGCGCTTTATTCTCTTCGAGCGGCGCAATCACGAACTGGTACGCGGCGAACAACAAGCCGCAGATACCCATGATTCCCAGCGCGATAATCAATTTGCGTTCGCGGCTACTCATCGGGAATCCCCTCCCAAATTCAAATTCTCGTCGTCGATGGCGTCCGGTTTCGCGCCCGGCACCGGTGCGACGATTGCGGGTTCGACCTTCTTCGGCAGCGTGGCGGTGAGC
>JANXNT010000676.1 GCA_025353985.1 Limnoglobus sp. | reverse complement strand
ATGCAAATTTCGCCTGCCCCTTCGGTAAGGGAACGAGCTTCGTCAGGTTCGGTTTGATCGACGAGAACTGCCCACCCGATTGTTGCACAAACGGGTTCCGGCTAAACAGCAGTTCGACGTCCATCAGGTAATAGTTCACCGACGCTTCCATGATGTTCTGCGAGTTCAAATTCACCTTGCCCGCATCGATCGTGAACTCGAAGCTCGGCTCGGTTGCGGCAAGGTTACCTTGGGCTTGATCGCGGTTGTCAGCATCGTTCACCTTCCCCGCTTTGCCTTCCATTTCATCAATTTGGTTCGCGATTGTCGCAAACGCATTTCGCCATTTGTCGACCGGGTGGTTCGCGTACTGGATCGCCACCGCACGCGCTTTCTTCGGCTCGTCGGTGAACAGATCGAGGTACGCCGCACAGTAATCGAACTGCAACCGCGTCGTCACTTTGTCCGCGTTCACCGTTGCGAATGTCGTCAGTGCCTCATCGATTCGGTCTTGCAATAACAGGTAATACGTCACGGCCAAACGGTCCGTGTCGTCCAGGTCGCGGCGATAGCTGAGCGACTTCAAAAAGGCGTGGTACTGCTGGTGCAATCGGTCGTTGACGATCTGGCGGCGCTGGCCGAGTGCATGGGCACGCGCGTTCACCAACGGCTTATATTCGAGGTGTTCGTACTGATGCCGCGCTACCGGATCAATCGTAACGAGTGGGCTAACGAGCGGCCCGCCGCACATGTTCAGCAGTCCGTCCGCGTGCATCAGATACTGTTTCGCAGTCGGCAAATCCGCGTGGAGAATGCCGTACGACCAGAGTGTCGATTGATACATGTGGCGTGCGTGGAGCAGCTTGACGATCGTTTCGTAGAAGTTGCGGTCTTTCATCCGGAACGCGATTTTATCGAGGTTGAGTGCCGAGACATTCTCGCGGTTCAGGAATGCGATCACGTCTTCGTTCGTGCCATTTTGCGACACATAATCCCACGATGTCGTGTCGAGTTTGGTCGGCTTCTCGACGACATTGAACGTCGCCACGGGTGCCGCAATCACGAAGGTTTCGCCCTTGGCCACGTGGACGGGGAAGTGTGCGAACTGGCCGGGCTTCGGGAAGTAAAAGAAGTAATCGACCGTCTGCGTGCGGTACGGTTCGAGGTCGACCACGACCGTTTTCGTGAACTGGCCGTTGGCGAGCGGTATCGCGCCGACGGGCAACTGAATCAACACCGTCAGCTTCTGCCGCGACGAGGACGGGTTGGTGACAACGAGTTGACAGCCGTACACGGTGTGGACGACGAATTCGCCGGTCACGAACTTATCGAGGCGTTCGCCGTTCTCGTCGCGGTAGCGGTCGCCGTTGCGGTAGAAATTCTGGCTGACGAGGATCGGCACGCCGCCACCGTTGCCGTTCGCGGGGCGAACTTCTTCGTGGAACGCAATCATCGGGCTTGCGGGCACGAGGGTCATCTTCCCCGCATCGAATTTCATCTCGTGCTTGCCCACCTCGAATGGCAGGTCGAACACGCTGAGCGCGAACATCATCTCGGTAAAGTTTCGCGACGCATCGGGGAACGACTTCGACAAAAACGGCGACTTGCCATCGTGCATGGCGTAGTCGTACCAGAACGAATTCACGGGGACGAGGGCAGCAATTTGCAACCCGATCGGCAGGTGATAGTAGTTATTCTCCGCCCACTCCATCGTCGGATCGACCTTGCGATACAGTGCGCGAATCGACTTCCGTGCTTCGTCCCTCTCGAAGAACTCGACTTCCTTATCCGCCAGCTTCTTCATTTCTTGGGGGGCTTTTTCTTCACCAGCAGGTGCATCTTTCGCATCCGCTTTTTGCTTCTCGCGATTCGCCGTTCCATCGCGTTGGCGACGCAACGACTCGCCTTTCTCTCCCTGTTTCGCCGACAGGCCTGAGGCTGCTGCCGCAGGACCACCGGCACCCTTATCATCCATATTCCCGCCGCCAGCACTCAGTTTTTCTTGTTTCGTCGCGCCGGATTGCCCTTTCATGCCATCGAACTCCGAGTTGCTGTCCATCGCGCCATTTACGACAGCAGCATCGAAGAGGAACAGTTCGCGTTCGAGTTGCTTCGGGACTAACCGTATAAGATCCTGAAGGTGGCGTGCCGTCTTCGGCGATTCGCCGGGGGTACGCATCCCAAGCAACACGCGCTCGACGGTGTTCAGCCGACTGTATTCCCACGGTTGCAGATACGAACCCAGATCGCGGTCGAGCAAGTAATCATCGACGAACGTCTTGTCCTTTTTGTTCGCGATGTACGGCTTCACGACCGCGTTGAAGAACTCGGGGTCTTTCTTGCTGATGAAGAAATTCAGTTCGTGCGAAGCGAACTTCGAGTACAGCGTTCGCTTCTCCTCGATCTTCAATTTCGGCCACGTTAAGACGAACGAAAACTCGGCCACCTTGGGATCCGGCAACAGCGTCGAATACAGCGAGTAGACTTTCGCCAAGCTGTCGTAGTTCTCGAATCGGCTCCCCGCGACATCTTGCAGCGTGAATGCCTGACCGGCGGCAAGCACCGTCACTTGCTTCTGTTGCGTGAAGTGCTTCGTCGGGTCGAGGCCCGTTAGCAAACGTAAATCGACGAAGTTTGCAGGCATTTCCGGCAAACTGATACTGCGGTACGTCGTGTTGATCGGGTCAATGGCGACGACGTGGATCATCGCGTGCGGGCCGATT
>JANXNT010000665.1 GCA_025353985.1 Limnoglobus sp. | reverse complement strand
CGAAAATCGACCGTGCGCGCCTTTTCTGTGTCATTTGCGCGCACTTCTGGGTCATTTCGGCGCACTTTTGGGTACGTCCGTGACAGTGTGCAAAAGTCGACTTACGTCAATTAAACGAAAACTTTTTGACTTCGCGAAATCGTGTGGACGAGGTTGTATCAAAAAATCCTTCGCATATTAGCCGCGACGCGGAGTCCTCGCAGCGGAGCGCGTGCGAGTCACCCCGATTCGGCGGGATTGTCTGGAGGTGGGTGAAGTCCACGCGCTCCGCTACGCAAAGCCTGCGCGTCGCGGCTAATTTAACCCGACCCCGACGCCACTCGCGTCATTTTGCTTGAGTTCCCGTTCGCACACGCCGAGAAGTGTCACTCAGTGGAAATCCCCTCCAATCGCTCTTTACACCGTGGCGGTGTCTGGGTAGTGTCTGCGAACTTGGCCATGGAGGGCCGTGAATGACTCGCCTACGTTTGATTTTGGTTGCGATGCTCGTCGTCGGTGTCGGTTCGTGGATGGTTCTGCGAACGGGCAATGCCGTACACGCGGACGGCATGATTACGCACGTAGAAGCAATCGACGACGAACCCGAAAGCCACAACGAAGAAGCCGCACGCAAACGCTGGCAGACGAGCCAGGCCCGCCATTGGCGGCAATTGGTCGTGCAACGATAACGCCACTTCTCCTAAACTGATGGGATGGCCACCATTCAGTTCGAACCGATTCCACGCAACGCCACCGCTGGCGAGGTACTCCGCTTCATCGCGAGTGCTTCGGGTATCGATGGCAAGTTCATCGGCAAAATCTCGTTCCTCGCCAAAGCGTCGATCGTGGAAATCACCGATTCGCACGCGCGCAAAGTCATTACCGCACTCGATGGTGCCGTGTTCCGCGAACGGCGCGTTCGGGCACGTTATGCCGTGCCGCCCGAGAAGCGGATCCCGACCGCGCCCGATCACTTCGATCGTTTACTGCGATTATTGGAAATCGAATCGTCGGAAGAGCGTCGGCGTACGAAGGAGTTGGCGAAGGAAAATCGCCAGGTCGACGACCCATTCGGCGCGAGCCTGACGGGGTTGATGATCGCCGATGCCGAGTATGGCCTCGGTGGGCGTCTCGTCGTGCAACTCACCCGTAAGGGCCGCGTCGATCCGCTACCGCCGAACCGATTGCAATCGGGTTCGCCGATCATGCTCACGCAGACGGGAGTCCAACGGCCGCTGAGTTTGCGCGGCGTCCTTGTCGAACGCTCGGATCGCATTGTCACGGCTGCGTTCGAAGAACCCGAAGACGACATTCCCGACGATGCCAACTGGCGGCTCGATCTCTCCGCTGATGAAGCATCGCGGCAACGCCAACAAGCCGCGTTGTACCGTGCGCAAGCCGCTGAAAAGGATCGGCTTTCCGAACTTCGCGAAGTGCTATTGGGCGAAAGCCAACCGCGATTCGCAACGCTCGACGATTCGCAACCTTCGGACAAATTGAACGCGGTGCAAAACGATGCGGTCGCGTTTGCCCTTGCGGCAAAGGACGTGGCCGCGATTCACGGCCCGCCCGGTACGGGCAAGACGACGACCATCGTGGAACTCATCCGCCGTGCCGTGGCACGTGGCGAGCGCGTGATCGCGTGTGCCCCGAGCAACGCCGCCGTCGACAATCTCCTCGAAAAACTGATGGCGATCGGCGAAGAACCGGTTCGCCTCGGCCACCCGGCCCGCGTGGCGGTTCGCTTGCGGGAGCGCGTGCTCGACATGCTCGTCGAACGCCACCCGGACGCACGGCAGGCGAAGAAACTCAGCCGCGACGCGAACGAGCTATTTCGCAAAGCGGACAAGTGGACGAAGGACAAACCCGAACCCGGCGAGAAGACCGCGTGGCGAGCCGAGGCACGGGAACTCCTCGCCGAGGCCCGCAAGCGCGAAGAGCAGGCCGCCGACAAGATTCTCGACGAAGCGAAGATCGTCTGCGCGACGCTCACGGGGATCGATTCGGATGTCTTCGGGCAGCGAAAGTACGATCTGGCGGTGATTGACGAAGCGTGCCAAAGTACCGAACCGGCCTGTTGGATACCGCTTTTGCGCGCGAACAAAATCGTACTGGCAGGCGATCCGTGTCAGTTGCCGCCGACGGTGCT
>JANXNT010000656.1 GCA_025353985.1 Limnoglobus sp. | reverse complement strand
GTCGGATTTGCTCCATACTACGGCTCCCAAGTGATCATTACCGGTGAAATTGCCAACTTGGCAGCCGCTGACAACCCTTTAGTAGGAATTATAGCCGACATGGCAAACTTCCCATTTATTAGTGGCATGACTGAAATCGCTGTAAGATTTAATATGCGATTGCATCTTGTGTGGGAATACGCTGCGAGCGCGAATTCAACCGCCGTGATTTATCCGCTGGCATACTCAGACTGGAATGTTTATTTCCGCGCATCAATAAACACTGGCGCAGGTACACTGTCGCCTCTTGCGGGTATCACTACGTCGCCCTATCTGGTCAATCATGGCGTTCCAGCAACGATGGTGCCACCCGACTTCAACGATCTTCTTCAAACTAATGTGTAAAAAAAGCAATTTTATACTAGGTACCATTGCGATGAAACAATCTCTGAAATGCATGTGCCTTATTCTGGCGTGTTGCGGTATGTTTGCTTATACCCCCGGTAAAGCGGCAGACCCGCTCAAGTACGAGTATCGGTCTGCCGAGGTTAAAAAGGTGTCCTACCGACTGCCGGATGGCGACGGAGAGCGAATTATCGCTTATCTCAGCGACAATGGGGAATTCGTACGCGATCCCAAATCACCCGCCGACAGTGGAAGCATTATGCTTGACGCATTCAACGACCCTCGCAAGAGATGGTTCGCTTACAACACTACCCTGATCATTGGCTACGATCATGAATTGACCGAACCCGTCTACGAATTCCGCTCGGGCAGACTCGTGCCTGGCAGGCTGGTTTTTCCCGGCCTCTTCGTGCCTACGGTCGGCGGGATAATCAGCTCGATCGACGATTATATTCCCGATCCAGTCTTGCCACGCATCTACAATCTTCCCGGCACTATGGTCAAAGTCCCGGTCGGGCAACGGCCACAGCGATTCGCTGCAACCCCAACCTGGAAGCCATTGATTCGCCCGGATTATCCAACGTCATATCCGTTGAACTGGCAATTCGCTGCATCCCCAGCTTGGCAGCCATTCATGTCGACCGGCCCTGTTAAGTATCCTGAAATCACACACAGCCTCACGCTCGACGTCGAACGGAAGGTCGGTGTTATCCGAGGCGATAGTGTGTTCATCGGTCGCCTCGACAAACTCGGTCAGTTTACCGAAAATCGGAAAATTGATCCGATAGTCTATCAAAAGCAGCAATCCCTATCGATTCAAAATTCTGAAGGAATCATGGAGATCATTCCGATTATCAACCATCCGGTTATCGTGCCCGTACCAAATACGATTTCCGACGGTGAACTCGTATACGAGTATCGGTCGGGCAAATTGACTTGCGGTAAGTTGAACTTCGATGGCGTATTCGAACCCAATGCAGGAACCATCGTCATCGATTTCGGTACGTTTCGCTACACAAAAGAAGAATGGCGAATCTATAATCTGCCCGGTACATTCACTCCAATTCTAAAGCGGCAACCGTGATAGTCTCGCCGTCAGCGAATGTGTTTCGCCGCGTCGACCCGGTCGGAAACACGCTCAACGAGGGTGGCGACAAGGGCCGCTTCGTCGTGAGTCGCTACTTCCGTTACCCGACGGGACCGCCGCCGCAGTCGATTCCGCCGGCACCGCCGCTGCCCGATTTTGCCCTCGGTGGCACCGCCCGCCAAGGCCTCGATTACACCGCCACGAAGCAAGCGACCTCGCGGGTGTTACCAGCAATCGCCTCGAGTATGGTGTTCGTCGATGGCTACGAAGTCGAGATCACGCCGTTCGCCGACAGCGTGTACGATGACGGCGAGTGGGTCGATTTCGCCTTGATCCCGCCGGGAAATCAGAGCAATGTGCCATCGAGCAACGGCGGACCGATTTCGGTGACGTTGCCCATCTCCGATGCAGGCACGCCGCCGAAACCGCAAATTTCCATCGTGACGCCCGACCCGAATTCGAGCG
>JANXNT010000634.1 GCA_025353985.1 Limnoglobus sp. | reverse complement strand
ACTGTAGCGTCGGCGACGTCGGTTGATCGGTCGGCGGGATCAACAGGATGTTCGGATCTTGTGGCGTCACGGGGATCGTCGGCGTCACGGGGCGGGGCGGTGTCACCGCAACGGGTGGCGGTGGCGGCGGTGGCACGAACGGTATCGGCACGGTGATATCGGGCCGAAGGGCTTGCGGGCCGATAGGGTCGGAGAGCGTCAGACCGAAAATCGAATAGTGAATGTTCGGGATCGCCCCGCCATCGGTGGCACCGCCGCCCACGAGCAACGTGTACGTACCCGGCTTCAGAAAGACGTTCATACTCGAAACGTTGCCCGCGTTCACCAACCGGGAATCGATCGCCGCATTCGCCGCATCGAACACCGACAACCGGGCCGCTGCGGGCGTGGTCGTCGGATCGAGTTTGAAGATCACATGCAGAACCTGGCCGGACGTTACCGTAATGCTGTTCGTGTTCGCGGGTGCGATAGCCGTCAGCACGCCGTCGCCGAAGTTTTGTAGCGGAACGAGCTGTCCGCCGAAGTCGATGCCGAGCGAATAGTTACCGATGGCCGCGTTGCCCTTCGCGTGCCGCACCGCGACGAAGTAATCGCGATTCACCTGCGTAACCGGCAGTTGCACGCTGTATTCGCCGCCATCGTGAACGAGCACCGTCGTTGCTTGCAGTACCTGATTCGCGTCGTAAATATCGACGACGGGGTCCAGCGCGTTCGTGCCGGTGGCTACGACGCTCACCGTTAGAACGCCGCCCGCGCTACCCGATGGTTGCGCGGATCGAATACGGTGAAAGTCCACATCGGTCGCAGTGCTGAGGCTTGCTGCGACGAAGAAATTTTGCCGCGTGCCGCCCAACGACGGCAGACGATCCAACGATGTCGCCGTCGCTGCGGTATCGTCCGAACCGACTTCGGGGTTCTCGAGTTCGTCGTGGGCCGCTTCACTTTCCGGGCGGAATTCCATGCGGTAGCCGCCGACTGCAAATGTCGGATCGGCCGAACGTACCCGTGCGAAGTACGTGTCACCCTCTTTGAGATTCGTAAGACGCAGCGCGGTGTCCGCTGTCCCCGTGGCGATCACGTTCCCTTTGCCGTCGAGAATCTCCACGGTAGCCGCCAACAGGCTGAAACCTGTGGTAGACAATTTGACGAGATACGCACCGCCATTCAGGTGATCGGCCTTGAACGAGTAGACATCGACATCGTCTGCGGTCGTGATATCGGCCGTAATCTTGATCGCGTTCGAGCCACCGGTTCCACTCGGCTGAAGTCGGGCCGCGTTGGCGATTGTGGCGTTGCCGTTCGGTCCTTCGTAGCGATCGTTTTGGCGGGGGCCGTAGAGTTGCTGAATCGTCTGAATGTCCGTGGCGTTCAGCCCCGTGCGAACGCGATCGGCGATTTGATACATCACGGAGGTGGGATCGGTGCTGCCCGCCAACCCGAAGATATGCCCGGCTTCGTGGAGCGCGATCGAGAACAGATCGTAGCCGCCGGTTGTTCCCGCACGGAAGGCTTGCGTGCTGTTGAATAACAGATCGCCCGCCCGCGTTCCGGCGGATACATCGAATGGTAGCGCGAGTGCGACATCGTCGATTGCAAGCGGGGCGGCCGCGATGCGAACGTCGCCGAATCGCGGGTCGTGCGAGCCAGCACCCGGCACGCCGAAGGCTTGTCCGCCGTCGGCCACGACACCGATATTCACGTTCGCCGCCGCTATCCACGTCTGAAACGCACGCAGCACTTCGCGTCGGCGAGTCGCTTCCGGGATGTTCGCCAACGCCGTATCGAAACGGCTCGGCACCCCGTTCACCAC
>JANXNT010000547.1 GCA_025353985.1 Limnoglobus sp. | reverse complement strand
CACAGGCATATTCCGCCGTCCGAGGTCGCCCGAGAAACAGAGACTACGTCGGCGGTCGGGGGCGTCGATCGTGATGTGAACGATCGCCGAGCCGAGGACGTGCCCCGCTTCGATGAAGCGGAATTTCACGCCGTGGCCGAGGTCGAACTCTTTGCCGTACGGCACCGCAATCAACCGCGAAAATACGTTGTCGACATCGTTGTGCGTGTACAGCGGTTGCACCCACGGCTCGGCATAGTTGCGTGCGATGTTGATGTGCGCGGCGTCTTCTTCCTGAATTTTCGCCGAATCGCGGAGCATCACTTTCAGGAGGTCGCGCGTCGGTGGCGTGCAATAAATCGCGCCGTTGTAGCCGCGCCGAACGAGCGTCGGCAGATTGCCGCAGTGGTCGATGTGAGCGTGGCTAACGAGCACCGCATCGAGTTGTTCGGGGTGAAACGGAAAGTGATTATTGCGTTCGCGAGCTTCTTCGCGGCGACCCTGATTGAGTCCGCAATCGAGCAGGATTTTCTGGTTGCCCGATTCGAGCAAGTGCATCGAGCCACTCACGGACGAGGCCGCCCCCCAGAAGGTGAGGGTCGGTACCGCAACGGAAGCATCGAGGGCGAGATTCGGTTTCATCACCTCATCTTAGTGCTGTACCGTGCGGAATGTATGCCCCCGGGGCTAGCAATCCGGATTCTCAGTCGCTGGAATCCGAATTCCGCGTTCCGAATTCCGCATTTCTACGGTTGGTCGTCGATCACTTCACCGCCATTTGTGGTGATGTACGCCTTCAGCGTGGCCTCGGGTGTCGTCGATTTGATGAAGCGAACACTCGCGTCGCAGAAGACGACGTTGAACCCGTTCGGTTGCCGTCGGCCCAACTTCGGTAGCTTTTCGTTCGCGTCGAATGGCAGATCGACTGGCTTCGTCCAGATCACCGGTTCGGCGGCTTCGACCACCATGAACGTGTTCGTCGTGCCATCGGTTATTGCAGTGAAATTGATTCCTTTTAGCTCGCCTTCAAGCATTATTGGCCGAATCGCGTCGCCCTTCTTGCCGACGAACGCCTGGAAGAACGTCTGACCCTTTTCTTTCGTTTCGATGCCCGCCATCTCGAATGTCTTCGGCATCTTCGCGATGAGTTTCTTGTTGTTGTCGCTGTCCCACGGCTCGTCGAGCTTGAACTCCTTGTACAGTTGGTCCTGTTCGATGTACGGCAGGATATGTACTCGCCAGCTGAGCAGCGGTTTGCCATCCTTGCCGAGGATGTTTGTTGGAAGTGTGCCGTTCGCGTTTTCGTAGTTATGAAATCCCAGGCCGATCTGCTTCAAGTAGTTCTGGTCGCCCGAGCGGATCGCTTCTTCTGCGATGCGGTTGGGCAGTGGTGCGAGTAGCTTGGCGAATGTTGGGCCGAGGTCGGCGGTGATCGTGCTGGTGGCGGTGTTGCCCGCGACTTGCACCGTGGACTTATCGACCACTTTCGCGAGGTATTCCAGAATCGGAATGTA
>JANXNT010000530.1 GCA_025353985.1 Limnoglobus sp. | reverse complement strand
TGACGCCAAGGCCGCGCGCGAGTTGCTCGATCAGTCGCTGCGGAAATGGCCGGATAGCGGCGAAGTACACTTTTTCGCTGCTCGTGCCGCAAGATTAGACGGTGCCTACCGCGCCGCCCGCGATCACCTGAACGATGCGTCGAAGTACGGTTGGGTCGAAGAAGCGATTGACGTCGAACGATCACTCCTGCTATTCTTGAATAGCGAATCGAGCCATAAAGCAGAATCGTACCTCATCCACTGCCTCAGCATGAACCATCCGGATTCGCATTGGATCGCAGAGGTTCTTGCACCGGCGTACTATTCGAATTTTCGACTCGCCGAAGCGATCGTCTGTGCGGAGAAATGGGTCGAGCAATCGCCGCAATCGGCGAAGGGCTGGACGCTTCTCGGCGATATTCGCGAGCGAAGTCACGAAAAAGAGGCGGCCGTCCGGGCTTACCGAACGGCTTGGGAGTTATCGCCGAACGACACGAAAGTGGAGTTCAATTTGGCCCGATTAATCATCGATGCGAAAATGGAACCAAGTGAAGCGAGTGTTCACCTCGACAAGTTGCGCGAAATTGATCCCGATAATGTCGATGTGGCCACGGTTTGGGCCGCATGCCGAATCGTTCAGGGACAGAGCGAATCGGCGGTCCCCGTTCTCGACGAGACGATCCGGAAACACCCTGATGCGGCACGGGCGATGTTCCATCGCGCACAGATCGATCTCGAAGCAGGCAAGCCTGAACTGGCGTTGCCACTGTTGCGAAACGCCTCCGCGGTCACCCCGTACGAAGCGGACATTTTGTACTCAATGTTTCGCTGTCTGAATCTACTCGGGCAGCCGGAAGAAGCGACACGTTTGAAACGAAAGTGGGAAGAATCCGAAGCGGACTTGAAACTCCTGAGCGATATCACGATGGAGATAAATAAGAAGCCTTACGACCCCGATCTACGCTTCAAAGCGGGCGAAATTTGTATGCGAAACGGCTTGCAAAAACAAGGAATCGATTGGCTCGAATCCGCACTCCGCGAAGATCCGAAACACCCCGCAACGAACAAACTGCTGTTCGAGCACTTCACGAAGTTGGGTCAAATCGTCCGGGCGAAATATTACCGCAAAAAGATATGAGAATGTACATGACGAACGATCTGCCTTAACCATACGAGCGGATTTTCTAGTTGTGAGAAGTTCGATTTGGCTTATGATTTTCGTTAACGACATTTCGGTTTCGAAACACGGTTTCTCACTAGGACTTTGACATGGATCGACGACTTCGTGTGATGTCGATATTCGCAGCGATACTGGGCGTTATGCTGCTCTGTGTGTGGCACACGACTGGGGCGCGAGAACCATCGCAACCGGTAACGAAGTATGAGTGTCGGTGGACGGACACTCCGATGGACATCAATGGTAAGGCCGATGAATCGGCCTGGAAACAGGCAATGACCATCGATTCATTCCGCCTGCCGTGGCTAGGTAAGGATGAGCGTGCGGCAAAGCAGGCCACTCGTGCGAAACTCCTGTGGGACCGCGAGTATCTGTACTTCTTTGCGGAGATGGAGGACCGAGACATCTTCGCAGATGTGACGCAACACGACGGCGCAACGTATACCAATGACGTTTTTGAACTCTTTTTCCGCCCATCCCCACGTCACGGTGGGTACTACGAGTTTGAAGTCAACGCCGCAAATACCAAGCTCGACGCATTTTTCCCGAAGTGGGATGCGGATACGATCGGCGATCGCATCAAGAAAGGCGACTTCCACCTCGAGACCCGCGTTAATGTTAAGGGCACATTCAACAAGCGCGACGACACGGATACGAGTTGGTCCGTCGAGGGGCGCATTCCCTGGTCCGATTTTCTGAAGACGGGTGGGCGACCAACGATCGACGAAGAGTGGACTTTTTGCCTGGCTCGGTGCGACTACGACAAAAACTGGGAAGGCGCGGAACTGAGTGCGACGGCACCGATCCGCGTTCCGAAAATCGGGCCATTTTTCCATCAAATCGATGACTATGCTCCCATCGTGTTCCGCGGACCGGATGTGAAATCTTTCGGGATCGAAAAGCGAATTCTCCTGACGAAATCGACCGTTGTCGGTTCGCCGGACCCGCCGCTGCCCTACCGAGCGGTTCGGGCTTACCCGAATCTATCGCCCTCTTATCCGATCATGGTGCGAGCGGTCCCTGGTACCGATGATTTGATGTACATCACGCAGCCTTCGGCGTATGCCCCCACAACATTGTGGCGTGTGAAGGACGCGACCAACGTGAAGACTTCCGATGCGGTGAAACTGTTCGATACACCGAACGCCGGGGTGGCGTACGACTTTACCTTCCACCCGAAATTCATTGAGAACGGCTACGTGTACATCGGCTGGAACGGTCCTGGAACAGGCGTCCGAAAAAACAAATTCAGCCGCATTACCCGGTACACGATGCGAACGCAAGCCATCGACGTGGCGACCGCCAAGACAATCATCGAGTGGGAGTCCGACGGGCATAACGGTGCCGTAGCTTGCTTCGGAACCGATGGTTTTATGTACGTGACGAGTGGCGACGGAACATCCGACTCCGACATGGATGTTACGGGCCAAAGCACGGACACACTGCTCTCCAAGGTGCTTCGCATCGACGTGGATCGGGAAGAGAACGGCAAGAGTTACGCGATCCCAAAGGACAACCCGTTTGCAGACGGTAAAGCGTTCTTGCCGGAAACCTGGGCAACGGGGACTCGTAACCCGTGGCGAATCGCATGCGACCAGAAAACGGGGCACATTTGGATCGGGAACAACGGCCAGGATTTGTGGGAGATGGCGCACCTCGTCCGCCCGCGTGA
>JANXNT010000523.1 GCA_025353985.1 Limnoglobus sp. | reverse complement strand
CCACGCGGGCGGTGAGCGGATGTTCGGGTGCGATCAGCCACTTGGCCAACCCGAGGCGGTTTTTCGGTGCGTCTTTCGACATCGGCAACAGGAAGCCCGGCGTTCCAAATGCGACGACTTCTTTCTTCTTGAGATACTCGCCCCGATCCAGAATATGCGACTCCCGCGGCTTGTCGTCGGCCATCACCATGATTCGCGGGTAATCGTCCGCACGATAGAAATTCGCTTCCTTCTCCGCTTTTTTCAGCATCTCGGCGAGTTGCGGTTCGACTTTTTCCTCGAAGTAGGCTTTCAGATTCTTATCGCGTTCGGGCTTCGTTTTCGCATCGGTATCGAGTGCCAGTTTGCGCGTGGCGTCATCGGCGAAACCTTCCTCGCTTGTCACTCGCGACAGCCAGACTTTCTGCTTCTCGGCGAGTGCGGTTCGCAGTGCAACTACCGTTGCATCGAGCGAAGTCACTCGCGCTTTTTGCTCGGGCGTTGGCACTTCCAGAAACGGTGCGGACACCCGCATCTTCGACGACTGATACCCCGCTGCGCCGTTCTCGCTCACGTTGTTGAATGCGGCTAGCAACCGGTAATAATCCTTCTGCGTCATTGGGTCGTACTTGTGGTCGTGGCACTGCGCACACGCCATCGTTAGCCCCAGCCAGTTGGTTGCGGTGACATCGACGCGGTCGAACAGGATGTTGAAGCGCTGCTCTTCGGGGATCGCGCCGCCTTCGCCATTCACGAGGTGATTACGGTTGAACGCCGTCGCGATTTTCTGTTCTTGCGTCGCGTTCGGCAACAGATCGCCCGCAAGTTGTTCGACGGTAAATTGCGAGAACGGCATGTTGCTGTTCATCGCATTCACGACCCAATCTCGCCACACCCACTGGAAGGTATCGCCATCTTGCTGGAAGCCGTTGCTGTCCGCGTAGCGGGCCGCATCGAGCCACGGCAACGCCATGCGTTCGCCGTAGTGCTGGCTGGCCAGCAAGCGATCTACGATTTTTTCGTATGCCGTCGGTGAAGTGTCTTTCAGGAACGCATCGATCTCTTCAACCGAGGGTGGCAGGCCAATCAGATCGAGCGTGAGGCGGCGAATCTGAGTCGCCCGATCGACTTCCGGCGACGGCGTCAACTTCGCTTCGTGTAGCTTCGACAATATCCACGCATCGATCGGGTTTTTGGCAGCGACCTGCTTCGGCAACGCGGGTCGTATCGGCGTGCGAAACGCCCAGTGATCTTCAAACACCGCCCCTTCGGCGATCCAGCGCTTCAGCGTGGCTTTTTGCTCGACGCTCAGCTTGCGGTTCGACTTCGGCGGCGGCATCAACTCCGTGGCATCGTCGGACAAAATGCGTCGAACGAGTTCGCTTTCGTCGGGTTTGCCGGGAATCACCTGACTGTTCGCACGTTGGCCATCCTTCGTGTCGAGGCGAACTTCCGCCTTCCGCTGGTTCGTATCTTGACCGTGGCAATAGAAGCAATTCTCCGACAAAATTGGCCGCACATCACGACCGTATGACACCGGTGCAGCCGCATTCGTATCGCCGGCAAACGCGAACATTGCGAACAACGCGAGGGGGAAAAACCTCATCGAGCAGACCTCATGGGAGCATGAGTAATAGCGGGCTAATGTAGAGTATTCTATCGCATAATCTGTGCGGGAACTAGCAGAAGCCTGCGATTCGTTTGCCCCGTTCGTCGCAGCCCACTAAGACATCGCCAGACACTCTCACCCTTGCGGAGCATACGCGATGAAGACTGGGATGAACCTTCTCCTCTGGACGGGCCACGTGACGGCCGAACATTTTCCGCTGATCGGAAAGATCAAAGCGGCGGGTTACGACGGCGTCGAAATCC
>JANXNT010000512.1 GCA_025353985.1 Limnoglobus sp. | reverse complement strand
CGGCAGTTTGCGCGACTCGTGGTTTCAACGTCTCGACGAACTCAAGCTCGAGCCGTTCGATCCGGCCCTGCCCGAAGAGATGAAGTCCGATGCGTGGTGGAAAGCGAAATTATGATTTTGACTGGCATCAAACTTTAGAATCTTATTAAATATCGATGACTTAGCGGGCTGCATCTCTTTAAGATCACACGCGCTGGCCCTGGATGTCAATCTAATGAAGCAGATGAGTTGTTCGCTCGCGGGTCTTGATAAACCTGCAATTGACAGTGTGATACGTCAGCTTGGCGTCTGACGAATGAGCGAGCAGAATGGTCGTTTGCCGATCTTTGAATGATCACTCCGCCACAGCCCGCGATCAATCCGCCACAAATCGTCGTCGACAACAATACGCCACCCGTCGTGCAAGCGGTCGCCCCATCAGTCTTATTGCTCAACGATCCGGCAATTCGAATCATCCAGGCTGGTGGCACATTACCCGGCGGCAACCAGTGGATTTACACGCAGGACGCCGACGGGACACTCCACCTGTTTATGACGACTTCCCAATACGCAGAGATGTTGGCCAGAGGCAACGCCGCTAGCGCCACGCCACCGGCAGGATTCTGGAGCGAAGTCGGCGACTGAATTCCCTTCAACGAAAGCATTCCCTACATCGTCGGCACGGCGACTTCGGGGTTTGTCTGGGACTACATCTACAACGACACTCGCAGTGCCGCGAGCAATACCAGAGAAGGGCTTGTTGAAGGTTTTGAAAATGTAATCATCGACCCTGTGGTGAACACGTACGATCTTGCCCACGATATTGCTTTTGTATTCGTTGACTCTGAGTACAAACCGCAAAACGAGCATTTAATCGGATACTTAAACGGCGACAGAACGCACGGCGGTGCCGTCGTTTCGATCACGGCCGATGCACTCACGGTCTTGGGTTTGGGATCGTTGGTACGCGGAGCATTGGGGCGACTGGCCGCACTGCGTCCCGCACCGGATGCGAATTCGGCCGGCGCAGCCGCAGGAACGGCGGGTCGCACCATACTCACGCGGCAAGCGCCGCAACTGGAAACGGCCCCCGATTGGAACATGGCGGCGATGGCCCGGCAGCGTCCCGTCGGACGCCAGGCACCCCGAGGGACCGTCACCGCGCCCGGAGCAACGACGCCCCCGGTCGCCGGAGCAGTGCCGCCCGTGGCACTCGTGCCCACAGCCCGAACCGCCGAACAAATCGCGGCTGAGGCGGCGGCACGAGCGGCAGCACCAACGATTCCTCGAAGTCTGCTTGATAGCATCGTAGCGGACGCGAATCGAGTTGCTTCTCCAGGAGGTGCCGTTACTGAGTCTCAGCAGTCCATTCTCCGTCAGAACCTGCCAGTGGTTCAACGTCGTGGCGTTGCCGCCAACCAGCAACTCCGACGTGAGTTCGTTAGCCGACAGGTACAACTTATCGCTGAATGGGAGGCGAACACTGGCAGGGTGTGGCCAACCGGTGCAACACCTCACCACATTATTCCATTGGAAAGTGGCGGTGCAAACGCCTGGTGGAATCTGATGCCGACAAATGGCAATTTGCCGAATCACTCGTTGCCGGGTATCCCAGGACCACACGCGGTGGGTGGCGTCCTTCGAGACACAGTTCAGCGTCCTCGCAGTACACTTCCACCAGGGACAACTACTGATCTTCGGGGGCCTGCGAATAATCAGCCCCTGATTCCGGAGAGCGGGGCCGCT
>JANXNT010000483.1 GCA_025353985.1 Limnoglobus sp. | reverse complement strand
CCTAAAATCGACCGTGCGCGCCTTTTCTATGTCATTGCGCGACCTTTCTGTGTCATTTCGAGACACTTTTGGGTACGTCCGTGCACACCGCACAATTCTGACTTACGTCATTTCAACGAATACTTTTTGATTTCGAGAATTCGCGTGGGTGCGGCGAAAGGGTGATGGGAATCGCGCGTAGGCACAGTGAAATCATTTTCCGACATAGGATTTGACTTCGGTATGGATTGCAGTCACAATTTAGCAAATATAGTTGGCAGGCTGAGGTTATCCGGTGGGAATGGACCTTGCACAGATGCACGATTGGATCGTCGACGAGTTCGCCCGACGACGTCCGATCGCCGATTCGATGGATGCCCTCATCGCGCTATGCGAAGCCGCACAACCGCATCCCGATTGGGCCAAACTGCGGTCGCTGCCTTACTCCTATTTGTTGCCATTGATCGACTGGGTACAAAAGCCGTTTCGCGAGGAGCCATCGCCCGTCCTGTTGCGGGGGCTGTGGTTTGGGTTGTTCAATCCTTGCCCGAATGGCCGAACCCCAGTTACAGACATCTATGTATGCGGGTCCGAGCGATTCGAGCCAGACCATGACGACAACAGTTGGGCGGTCAGTCCCGATTGGTGGCCGGAAGCTCGATATGCGAGTTCATCGGTATTGGCTGAAATCTACCGGATCGCATATCGTCAGGGTGCGCGCGTCAGCGAGCAAAAAGGTTGCCTCGGCAACGACGCAGAGTATCCCTTGTGCCTTGGCTATGGTGCGTTTGCCGTGCGAGAGGTGCTGTCAAGCGTTAAGGCGTCGCAGATTCTGGGAGAATCCGATTCCCTCAGCATTGCGGTGGGATTCGATAGCGGCGACTTCATCTTGCTTGGGGAATTAACCCGCGATGGCCTGGTCGCAATCGACGCCAATCGATTCCCGTTAGCCCGACGCGCTAGCGAGGGAGGACATTCAAACGGCTGCGATCGCGGGTCGTAGTGAGTCTTCGAAACACGACGGTTCGTACGTCTGGAATGTCGGTTTTGCGTCGCGTCTCGAAGACTCGACGCGACTCCCTCGCTAGCGCGTCGGGCTAACAAAACGTATCCAATTGCTCCGCTCAAAGTATAAATAACGATTTCGTTGGTGGAGGCACCTGTGGGTATTGTGCGTGCGTTGCCCGATGTCGAGGACTGGCTTACTGCGGAAGCCGAGTCGTGGTCACTCCTTTCCGATCGAGATTACATCGACCTCGTTCGGCGCTGGCGGGTTGAGTTCTTGCCTCTCATCGCTTTTGGCCCCTCGTTCCGTGGCGAACGGGCGATGCAGATCCTCGCGAAACGGCTGCTGGCCGACGTTTATCTGTTCAGCGGCGTGGAGGTGCTGGAGTTATCCAACACGGGTGGGCGGTGGGCAGCCGGCTACCGAGCGGTCGGGCTGCCGAGTCTGTGGCGCAAGTTGGCGAACCAGCGTGAACTGGTCGTCGTAGCGGGCGACCTGTCATGGTCCTGTGTGTTCTCGCACGAAGCCGGTTATTGGGTGTCGGAATGCCTTTACGAGCAACCCCCTCAGACGGGCAGGTCGGTCGCTGACGCCTTCGGGACTGCCACCATTCTGCGGAGTGGCGAAGACATCTTGGCCCAAGTCCGCGCCGACCGCGACGAGTGGATTGACCCCCAAGTGATGTGAAGTTGCTGTTGACGGTATTTTTGGGTCATCTCGATTCCGCTTCTCCCGTTTTGGCACAGGCGTCATTTCGATGTGGGAATTCTCGCCATCGAAACCGTTGTCGGTCGTGGTTTTCGGGCCTGTA
>JANXNT010000482.1 GCA_025353985.1 Limnoglobus sp. | reverse complement strand
GTAATGATCGCATTCGGTTTGGATTGGGTGGTGTCGAACTCGACTTTCCAGCACTCTGCCGACTGATAATTTTCTGATGAAATGTTGACCACTTTTGTGCGTATTCTAAAGTCTATGCTGGCATCGCATCGCGATTTGCTGTGAGACTCACCGTAATTCGGCACGAAACAGTCTCCCAGGTTGAGCCAGATGTAAACGAGCGAATATTGCGACGAGTCCGAATCGTTGACCCATGGAATATAATCGCGATTGATCTGATACCCATTCACATCTTTCTTTTTTAGGATGAGAAGTCTGTTTGAGTCGGTCCACATCGAACTCGTTTCGACTATTCGCAAGTCCGTCCGTTCCATAATTGCTGACTCCAACAACGTTTCTGAATTGGCCAACACTTTCGCTTTGGTCGTACCGTACTTTTTGCCAAATTCGATATCGCCATAAATACCGCATGTGTATTGGTACGAGACATTTTGCGTCAGATGCTGGAACGCTGCAAATGACTTCTTGACGATTGCCTCTTCTTCATCGAGCGCTTGCGTGTCGTGAACGAAGCATACTAGTAGCAACATCGCCAAGCAACAGAATTTTGTCATGGATGTCTCGAACGAAATAATCTGTGTAAAAGACGGTGCCCCAAATGAAACACCGCAACGTTTTTCGCTCGTCAATTCTCAATCGGTTTTGCATCCACACTGTGAATGACAGAATGAAATGGTGCTGTATGGAGCTGCTGCATCCACGTCATAGCATTTGCCACCCGTACACGATTTGCCCCAACAATCATTCGTGCAGATCGTCCCTGACCCCGGGTCTGAGTCTTTCCCGCATTTTCCTTTCGAAACCAGTAACTCTCGACATGCATCTGACCCGCAATCGGCGCTTCCTGAGATCGTGCCGCCACCTCCTCCACCAGCACACGGGCCGTCATCACACACCTTTCTCTCTTTCATGAACTCTGTGTAGTAGCAGCCCATCATCGTCCACGGCGGTGGGTCGTTCGGACAAGATACTCGAGCCCTCATGCTCGCATCGCGTAGGCAAAGATCGCATTGCGTGGCGGCGAAGCCTTTGTTCGTCACCAGTAACAGCACCAGCAGTGAGAGCGTCATGCCGAGCATGACCGGATTCACTTTCGACAACTTCTCGTTCTTCATCGCGAATCACTCCTTGCTTGAGGACGGAACGGACGTTTGCGAATCGACCACCCAGGCCCGAATCCCGAATCGGACTTGGCCCACGTTGGTTTTGAAGATGCCCGCACGCGAGAACCGGCCGGGCGGGCCGGATACGGCAACGATCACGCGGACATCGGCATAGCCCTTGGCGGGCACTTTAATGGGAAAATCGGGGAAGGTCGCACACGAGCAACTCCCTTTCCCGTAAGCCAGATCGGCCGATTCTGCGGTGAGGTTGTAGACGCGGATCACTCGCTCGACCTCGTCGCCGGATGCGGCATCGCCGAGGTTGAGAACGCCGGGCACGACGACCAGTGGCTCCTGGCGAAGGTCGCCGACGGCCACATTCAGCGAGCCATAGCGCGCGTAACCAATCGCCGCCATCGTGCCGAGGATGCCAGCCATGACCGCGAGCGTCGTCAACACTTGACGCATCACCGGGCTATCGACCGGCCACCCGATCCAGTGCTGACGACGCTTCAAGAATACGACGAGTAAAATGACATCCAGAACCAGCATGAATTTCGGCGAAGCATCGACGACACCGAGGCAGCCGCACGACGACTTGCCAATCGTCATCAATTCGAGATTGTAAAGCGAGAAGATACAGAGTGTAAAAAGTGACATCAGCCAGGCACCGAACCGCATCCAGCCCGATAATAGCCACACGGCCAGACCGATTTCGTAAAGCGGGATGAGCGGCAAGGTCCAGTTCGGCAAGGCGTTGACGATGAAAGTGCTTTCAGCAGAGCCGGGACGAATCAATTTGAGCAGACCAACGAAAAGAAACAGGAGCCCGAGCGCAACGTGCAAAGGCTGCAGGCTGCTGGCTGGGATTGACATAAAAGTGATTTCCTTTCGATCCTTTGTACGCTGTCGCATGTGTTAAAGTCAAGCGGGAAATTGCATTTATTTTTATTGAGTGAGTCTGCACCATGTGTGACGGCCCGAAATGATGTCGAAATCGGTTCGCTAGCCGATGAATTTCCGCAGGTCTTTCAGATACTTCGGCACCGCGACTTTCGCATCGGCGGCGGCCTCGTATTCGAGCACCACGTAACCGTGGAAGTTGGCTTTCTTCAGAATGTCGATCATGCGTTCGAGGTCGGCTTCTTGCTTCATGCCCGACGGCGGCGCGATCTCGGTCTTCACTTGGCAAACGACGCCGTAGGGGGCAATTTTCGCCACATCGGCGTAGACATCGGCGGTGTGAAAGTTCCCCGTGTCGATATTCACGCCGAGGTGTTCGCTTTGAATCGGCTTCACGAGTGCGAGCAGTTGTTCCGGCGTTGCGGTAATGCCGCCATGATTTTCGAGTGCGAGTAACACGCCTTCTTTCGCGGCCACCGGCAGGCATTCTTCGATCGCCGAAATCACGCGAGACTGGGCATTCGCCAGCGTCTCGTCCTTTTCGAGGTTCCCCGCGAAGATACGTACGGTCTTCGCCCCTAGTGCCGCCGCGTGCCGCGTCCACATCTGCACTTTCAGAATCTCGGCCTTTCGCTTCTCATCATCCTTCAGGCAGAAGTTATTGCCAACGGGCACGCCGGTGATTGCGAGTTTGCGTTTCGCGGCGTGTGCCTTCAATTTGCTCAGATACGCATCGGTCGTTTCGGCGAAATAGTACGACGTGAGTTCGACGCCATCGACGGGCCAATCGGCGGCCATGTCGATGAAGTCGAACAGCGTGATCGTCGGATTCTTGAGGTCGAGTAATTGCCGAAACCCGTACGCCGCGACAGCGAGCTTGATGTCCGGCTTCCGTCCCGGCCGCTTGACCGGATCGATAGCCGTGGCAAATGGCGAAGCAACAATTGCGGTACTTGCACCAAGAAACGAACGGCGGGTGAACATGGTATCTGTCCTCGGTTACGGCAGGAGATCGGCGACCGCGATGGCGGCGGCTGCGGCGAGCGGGGTGACGCTGTCGCCGACGCTCAGAACTTGCGTACTGGCGTAGCGGAAGCCACGAGGGGCGGCGGCATCGGCGATCGGATCGCGGAAGACGATGAGTTGACGGCCATTCACGTCGATCACCCAGTAATCGAGAATCCCGGCAGCGGCGTAGAGATTCGACTTCAGGCCAACATCGTAATCGAACGAACTATCTGAGACTTCAACAACCAACACGGCCGTGCGCGGGTGTTGCGTGAAATAATCGCGAGGAGAACCGCGAACGACGGCAATATCTGGCACTGGATCGGTGTCGAGTGCGGTCGGCAGCCCCGACTGAATGCGAACCCAGTACCCCGGTTGGAAGAGTTCTTTCAACTTGTAATCGACAATGCCGACGATGCTATCGTGGGGCGGATTTGGGTTGGGCATCGCGAGAATCTCCCCATCGACGAGAATCACGGCCTGGCCTTCGAGCATCCCCGCGTCGCCGATGTTGTGAAATTCTTCGCACGTCCAGCGATGCGGCCTCGGCCCAATCGACTGGCGGACTTGCGGTCGGTCGAGGAGTGCCGTCATGGTATCTGTTCCTGATTCGCGGGTAAGACGTGCGTACGTACAAATGGCAGGCAGAAAAGGCGGAAACTGAGTGGGCGATACTGGATTTGAACCAGTGACTTCGTCCGTGTGAAGAACGCACTCTACCGCTGAGTTAATCGCCCATTGCACCGTAAAGATAGCGATCCGTTCGAGAACGGTCAAGGTCATCGATCCGGGTTATCGAGTAACAATTGCAGCAAGGTTTAAAACGTGGCGATTTCGGGTAACAGTTTCAGAATGTAGTAGGCACATTTCATGTGCCGTTGAGACATCTTGCGGAATACGACTATGCGAGCAACTCTGCCAGCATCCGAACGGCACATGGAGTGTGCCTGCTACCCGTTACTACTTCGCTTGGAAATCGAGTGCGAACGCCTTCGCGCTCAGTTCCGCGCCGGTTGCGAACTTCATTAGGTCGCGCCAGTTCAACGTGCGGGCTGGCTCGAAAATCTTTGCCTTCATGAACCCGCCGACGCGCTTATCGCCGATGTAGTTCACGCTGCTGGGTGCGGCACCATCGTACAGTTCCTTCGCGATCGTGTGGTGAACCTGCGATGCGAATAGTTGACCCATCATGTAGTTGTGATAGTACACGGGTGCGGAGCAAATGTGGATCTTGCTCGCATAATCTGGCTCGCTGCGGCCAACGGGGCGCTTCAAAAGCTGATACTTCTCCACGTAGTCCCACCACAGTTTGTTCAAGTCTTGGTCCGGATTCTCGTACATCGCTTTTTCGAACCGCAACATCACTTGGCACCAGCGGCTAAAAATCAGCAGTTCGTTGCGAAGTACCTTTGTGGAGGTCGCATCGAATGCGGCAGGGTTCTCGACCTTTACGCCCATTTTTTCGAGCCACGCGCGGGACTTCGAGAATTTCTGAAACTGCATCGCCACGCCTTCGGTGGTCAAAATGTGCGATTCGCCGCGAAGCACGTATGGCACCGTTTGTGGGATGTTCTTGCTGCTGTATACTGCGTGCCCGAGTTCGTGGAGCATCGTGCTCGCCCAATATTCGGTGGCGGTAATGTTCGCCAACACGCGCACATCGCCTTCGCGATCGATGTCTGTACAGAAGGCGTGCGGGGACTTCCCCTTCTTCTCGTACAGGTCGCTGCGTGCGATCACGTCATCGATTGGCAGATCGATCCCTGCGTAAAATTTCCGGCACAGTTCGAGAATGTCCGCCGTCTTGAATGGCTGATCGAGATCGACATCGAATACCGCTGGCGATTCCTGAAAAAAGCTATCGTGGTAGTGCCACGGCATCAAATCTGCGACTTTCACACCCGCGTTTGCGGCGAGTTTTTCGTCGATCTCCGCTTTCGCTTTCGCGTACGGTTCGCGTGTGAGATCGTCGAGTTCGTCGAATAACTTGACGAGTTCGACGCCTTCTTGCTCGTTGATGAACAGCATCATCGCGTGGAAGTTCTTGAAGCCGAGTTGCGTGGCCGCCTGGTTCCGCAACTTCACGAGTTCCTTCAAGTCGGCTTCAACATCTTTGCCAACGCCTTTGCTCGCTTCCCACACGGTCTTCCGCAAGTTCGAATCGGTCGAACTCTTTAGCAGTTCGCGCACCTTGCTATCGGCGAGTTCCTGGCCGTTGACCTTCGCACGGTAGACGTTAAACTTCGCCTCGACCGCGTTCGCCTTCGCGGTCATCTTTTTCAGAAGCGCCGGATCGACCTGCTTTTCGAGGTACATCAGGTACAGCAAGTCGATTTGCCGCGAGACGAGTTTATCGTCGATCATCGCCGAGGCGTCTTTGAGTGCCTTCAATTCCGCAAAAGTCGCAGCGTTCGCGAGGGCAGCATCGAGCTTGTTTTGCGCATCTTCCTTCTTCTGGAACGCTGCTTTGTCGCCGGTCGTATTCGCGTCCCACCACGCTTTCCCGGCCACAATTTCGAGCGGGCGAATCACCTTCACATGCGCATCGATCATCGCACCCGCCTTCGCGGTCGTTTCGGGGTCCGCAGTCGCAGAACCGGCGGTGATGGCCAAAGTGATGCCTCCGATTAACAGCATTCGGTACATAGTGTGAATCTCAAAAGTCACGTGGAATAGACCCATTTTCCGAGCCACAACGCCGGTGGCAACAGCAATAGTATGAGTAGCCCCGGCAGGCCGACGAACGCGGTGGCGAGAATCGCATCGAGCACGATCAGGCCGAGGATGCAACGCTTGATCGCCGCTTGCACGGGCTTCGGGCCGGGTTGTTGTATTGCGGCAATCAGCTTGACGCCGACGAGGAAACTGAACGCCACCAACAGGTACGGAAAGAACACCGTGCCCTGCGCAGCTTTCAGGTGGCTCGGCTCAGTCACGGCCAGCACGATCGCCGCAAAAATGACGACGCTGGCCGCGATCAAACTCCGGCGGGCCGAGGTGCTTTCTTCGGTGCGTGCGAACCACGTCACGCCCACGATGTATAGCCCCGTCGTCGCCGCGAGGTGCAAGTTCAAATCCGTCCAGACGTCCAAACCGCTTCCTGATAAGCCCATCAGCACGTTCAAGAACCGGCACGCGCCCATCGCCACGGGGCCGAACGGCGTGTGTTTCAGCCACGCATTGTAAAGCAGAATCATCGCCGGTAACGCAATCAATATCTCTGGTGGCACATTCGCAATCGCACCGCAACCGATGCCCATCGCGAACGTCATCATGCCGATACCGACCGCGTTCCGCACCGGCACGTGCCCCGATGGGATTGGCCGAAATGCCTGCGTTTTGCGGTCGTCTCGTCGGTCGAAAATGTCGTTCCAAACCATCCCGCCGCAATAGAGACTACCGGAGGCAATCAGCAACAGCGCGAAGGTGTCGAACGCCCCCAGGACGTACCCCGCCGCACACGCGGACATCGCAATGTCCGCGAACGCCGTAAACACATTCGGCAACCGCAACAGTTGCGCATAAGCCAGCAAAGTCCGTTTCATCGCGAGTGACGTTCCGTTAACGACAGTGAAGAACCCTTCTTCTGGTTTATGAGTCTGGGCTAACAAAACCGTTCGGAGTCCACTCTGGGAATGGCAACGGCCCCCTTCACCCCGCGCTTTTAGGAAACACTCAATTTCGTTGGTCTGAGAAGCCGAAGATTTATCGCTGCGAATGGCTCGGTTGCAGTGTCTGTTTCCAAATCCGTGAGGATGTTTCGATGCTCGCGTTCTTGGCACCGCTACGCCTTCGCAGGACTTGGCAACAGCAATGGCTTTCGATGCAACCGCGTGCGATCTCTCCGCGCGTTGCGACTCGCTTCGTGGCGTTCGGAACGCTGGCACTGTCGATTGCTGCAATCTGTTACATCGTGCGATTTGCTGCGAACATGCCTAATACCGACGAATGGGATTTCGCGAATGTCGTCGCCGGAATGCCTTCGCTGACCTGAATTCTCGAACACCACAACGAACACCGTTACCCGTTGGCCCGTTTGTTATGGTGTACGTCGGTTACCATTTTTGCCGATTTCCGCGCTCCGATGTTCCTCTTTGCGGTTCTGATGGGACTCGCCTCGGGGCTATTGGTCGATGTGGCGCGGCGGCTTCGCGGCCATCTCTCGCTCGGCGACCTCGTCATTCCGGCGATACTTTTGCACTGGGGCCATGCATGCAATTTCCTGATGGGCTATCAACTCGCGTTCGGGTTGTTCGTGCTTGGCTTTGCCGGTGTCGGCGGGGGTATTGTGGCCGGGCGGTTGCATCTCGCGGGGCTGTTCGCGTTGGTGGCGGTGCAACCGGGTGGTTTCGGGCTTGCGGTGACCGTCCCGTTCGCCTGCGTATTCCTTGCTGCGGGAATCCGAACGCGGCCGTCTTTGCTCGTATGGCCGATCGCGATTCTGGCCTATAGCGGTTGGGTGGCGATGACGATGCCACCGTCCACGGGCGTCATTGGAAAGCCGGGGTTGTTTGCGGGCACCGCTTGTTACTTGTCGATCGGTGTCGGGCCTGTCGTCGCTCAATTGGGCCTGACGGCATGGTTGCTCATCGGCGCTGCGATCGCTTGTGCGGGTGTGGTAGCGATGTTTTGCCTTCGCTATTGGAATCGCCGCATTGCGATCGGTTTACTGTGCTGGTTCGTAGCGTTCGGAGCCTCGGCTCTCGCCGTCGGGTATGGCCGCGGCGAGTGGGCGCTCGGGTATCGCTTCGTCACCGTCAGTGCCATCGGGCTGGCGATGGTGTGGTGCGTACTCGGGCGGTGGCTCGGTGGGTTCGGTATCGTGTTGGCGATCGCAATTTTCGGTGTGAATACCCGTCATGCACTCTGGTACGGCAAACTCTGCCGCAACCAAATCCGGCAATTCGAAGAGGATGTGAAACAATCGAATTAGTCACCCGTGTTCCTTGCCGGCAAGCACGGTAACGCCTTCCACATTATGCGTGGTTCCGGACTGCCCGTAATCGCAACGTTGCGCGATACGGTTTGGTCGAATCGTTACGCCCACATTCCGAACGACCCGCATTTTACACTCGTCGCCGCGAAGGGCGCGCTGCCCGCGAATATCGTTTGCAGTAACGAATCGTTCCAGCCGGGCGGCCCACCCGTGCCGAGCGTTCCGTTCGATACGCTTGCCAATCCGGTCGTGGGCCTACGGCTGCACGGCGAGCAACTGTGCCACATCGTTCACCAACGCCTGTGCCTACGTTGGCTCGATGCAAGCGGAACCGAACGGACGGCCGAGGTTGTGCCCGCCGTGATGCCGGGAGTATTCACCGTGACGTTCCCGATGACCGGCATCGTCTCGAACGTCCGACTCGAACCGGCCACGTGGTCCGTTGGCTTGGTGGTTTCAACCGCCGAATGGCTCGTGGAGAATCGGAAGGCAACGCCGTGAATGCAGGGCTTGTGCGATACGATGTCGTGTGATGTCCACGCGACGAACGTTTTAACGTGCTCACTTTGGCCGCGTGAATACGTTCTTGATGTAGTAGTCAGCAAGAATATCCGGCTACTATCGGGGACTTGCTCGGCACGCAATCTCGCGTCGATGCGGTCCACCAACGTGCCGATTTGACCCTCGGCTTCATCGGTGAGAAGCACGAACTGCAGAGCGCCGATGCCACTCGCCATTTCGATTTTTGCAGACAGCCCAATTGGAGGCCTGATCCAGTCGGCTCAATCGACCGCAAACAGGTTCAACAGTTCCTTAGCATCGAATCGAATGGCTTGGCTTATTCATTGCAAGAATCCTTAATTCACGGTTCGCTGGTTTGTGACCCGTTGTTGACGTTCCGAGCATACGGGTTT
This sequence comes from Limnoglobus sp., assembly GCA_025353985.1. Lineage (GTDB taxonomy): Bacteria > Planctomycetota > Planctomycetia > Gemmatales > Gemmataceae > Limnoglobus. The sequence goes on along the minus strand of JANXNT010000482.1, from coordinate 248 downwards.
CGTACATGGTCAAGCAGGGTGAGCTTTTGACAACATTTACAAAGTTGCAACCCTACCGCTGTCCCAATCACTAAACTTCAGACTTCCGGGGTTGCACCCAAGTGATGCGAAGTTGGTCTTTTCTTCGAATTTCCGCGAAATTCTCGTTCTCGTTTCTGTTACGAAATGAGGCTCCTGAGTACGGGTTTTTCGGCCTGTAGGGCCGATTCCACCAGCCGAAGGCGAAGCCTTGGGGATCGACGCACCCA
>JANXNT010000467.1 GCA_025353985.1 Limnoglobus sp. | reverse complement strand
ATCGTCGTCGATGGCGGCAGTACCGATGGGACGCGGGAGATTGCGACGCAATTTGCAGATCGTGCGATCGAATCGGAGCGGGGGCGTGCGAACCAGATGAACGCGGGCGCGGCGCTAGCCACGGGGGATGCGCTCTTGTTTCTACACGCCGATTGCACGCTGGAACCGGGGGCGTTACGCGATGCGGCGCGCTGGTTGCAAAAGCCGTGGGTGGCGGCAGGTTGTTTCCAGATGTGCGTGCCGACGCCAGGCTTTGGCTATCGGTGCATTAACGCCGCCGCAACCGCGCGGGTACGGCTCGTCGGCATTCCTTACGGCGATCAAGGTCTATTTTTGAAGCGAGAAACCTTCGACGCCATCGGTGGCTTTCCGTCGGTTCGCTTTCTCGAAGATGTGCTCATCGGCCAGCGGTTGCGGCGTACGGGCCGCGTCGTCGTTTCGCCGCGGCGGATTTTCGTCTCGGATCGACGCTGGCATAAGGTCGGCCTCGTGCGGCAAACCGCACGCAATTGGGCGATTACCGCGTTCGCTGTCATGGGGGTGTCACCGGAACGGCTGGCGGGGTATTATCCGGCCGTGCGCTGACTGGTATTCCCTTTCTGCCGTCGATTCGCGACACTCTGACGCAGACTGCCCGCAATCTTCGTTAATCTCGTGTGCCCGGATGCAAACTTCACCGAACTATCGCATACGCCGTGCCGAGGTGATCGAGCGCCCCGTACCGGAAATCAGCGTCGTCGTGCCGTTATTTAACGAACACGAAAACGTACACACACTGCATCGGCGGTTGCGCGAAAGTCTCGCTGCGTTCGCGTATGAAATCGTCTTCGTGAACGACGGCAGTTCGGATACCACGCCGCAGATGCTGGACGAACTGACGGTACGCGATCCGCACACGGTGGTGGTTCACCTGAGCCGGAATTTCGGCCACCAAGCGGCGGTGTCGGCGGGACTCGATCAGGCCACCGGTCAGGCGGTCATCGTGATGGATGGCGACCTCCAAGACCCGCCCGAGGTGCTGGAACAGTTCATTGCGAAGTGGCGTGAAGGGCACGATGTCGTGTATGCAGTGCGAACGAAACGCAAGGAAGGCTTGCTAAAACGCGCCGCGTATTTCAGCTTTTACCGGCTCTTGCGCGCCATCGGCGATATCGATATCCCGCTCGATAGCGGCGACTTCTGCCTGATGGATCGCAAGGTCGTCGACGTGTTGCGGCACCTTCCGGAACGCGTGCGGTTTGTACGTGGACTGCGTACGTTCGTCGGCTTCCGGCAAGTGGGCCTGATCTACGAACGCGACGCCCGCGCGGCCGGAACGCCGAAGTACACCTTCCGACAACTCATCGGCCTCGCTACCGATGGCATCGTCAACTTCAGCAGTTACCCGCTACGCGCGATTAGTTATTGCGGCATCGCCGTCATGGCTCTGGCAATGCTCACTGGCGGCTGGCTGAGTGTCGATGCCATACGCACGGAGGCCGCACCGTCGGGCTGGTCGATCCTCGTTGCGATTGTGTTATTTATGGGTGCAACGCAACTTCTTAGCCTCGGCATTATCGGGCAGTACCTGTGTCGCATCTTCATCGAAGTCAAAGGGCGTCCGAATTACATCATCCGCGACATCCGCGTTGGTGTTGCGGAAGTGATGCCAAATCGCATCGCACGATAACAGATCGGGCAGCAGTTTCCAGTAGTAGGCAGATTCCATGTGCCGTTGAGACCCTGCCCGGTTTTCGTTTTACGTTAGCGAGATCGTGTGCTGGCTGAGTCGCTCGTAGCCGGTCTCGGTGATGAGGTAGTTATGCTCGATGCGGACGCCGCCGACGCCGTCGACGTATAACCCCGGTTCGAGGGCCACGACGTCGCCGGTGACGAGTGTTTCGAGCGACTGCTTCACCAAGAATGGCGGTTCGAGGTGACTGAGTCCGATGCCGTGACCCGCGTGATGCGGGAACGAATCGGCGACGCCGGCATCTTTGAACACATCGCGCACGGCATTGTAAATCTCGCGCCCGTGGATGCCCGCACGCAGGTGGCGTTCGCCCGCTGCCATCGCACTGACGCACAGATCGAACAGGCGTTGCTGTTCCGGTTTCGGTGCGGCCCCAACGACGAGCGTGTTTGTGAAGTCGCAACGGTAGCCGAACAGCACCACGGAGTAATCGAGAATGAGCATTTCGCCCGCCTGGATCACGCGATTCGTGGCCATGCCGCCACGTTTCGCCATGCCCGGCGAGACGGCAAAATCGCCGTAAACGATCACCGGTTGTTGCGCAAATTCAGTGCAGACTTTGAAGATGTTCGAATAGACATCGAGTTCGGTCATGCCGGGCTTCACGTTCGCCCGTGCCCACGCATGACCCGCTTCGGCCGCCCGGCAGCAGGTTTGGATCGTACCGATTTCGTCGTCGTCTTTCGCGCGGCGCATCTCGCTGATCGTGCCGATAATTTGTACCGACATCGGGTCGTTCCGCGCGTCGTGAATCCGCTCGGTCGTCCCCGCATTCTCGACGACTTGCCGCAACACCAGCCGTCGCGAACCCTGGCCGGGCGATTGGCCATCGTACCATTTCAGCGGAATTCGCTCTTCGACGTGGCTCGCATCGACCGACTTCGGCAAGCGATGATCGTGATACAGTTTCGCTTCGCCGTTCGGTTGAATGAGCAGCAGCCCGCCGAAATCGGCACCGAGGCTGAACGGGTCGACGGAAAAATTCGCGAGGTAGCGAAGGTGCAACGGGTCGCCGAGTAACAGCGGGCCGGTCGGCTTGAGTTTCGCGACGAGGCGTTGCCGAC
>JANXNT010000457.1 GCA_025353985.1 Limnoglobus sp. | reverse complement strand
TCGGGCTAACAAGAAGCGCTTCGGGGTAACAAGATCGCAATTTCTCACCCCAACCATGCCGGGGTTTCGCCTTCGGCGGGGAGTTTCACGACGCTCGCACTGATGATGTGCTCGTGTTGGTTAATCTCGTTGACGGCGGCTTCGGGTGGGTAGGCGTCGAGGTTCAGCACGCCGATGGCTTCGCCGCCGGGGGCTTGACGGCCGAGATTCATTGCGCCGATGTTGACGCCGTGCTTGCCGAACGTGTTGCCCATGAAGCCGACAACGCCGGGGCGGTCGTAGTGGCTGAAGATGAACAGCAAGCCATCGAGGTACGCTTCGAGGCGGAACTGCCCGAGGCGAACGAGCCGCAGATACTGGTTGCCGAACAGCGTACCGGCTGCGGTGTAAGTCTTTTTGTCGGTCTCGACATCGGCTTGCATCAGCGATGCGAAATCTTCTTTCTTCGGCGACGACGATGCAACAATTTCGATACCGCGATCTCGCGCCATCACTTCCGCATTCACCAAATTCACGCCGCCCATATGCGATTCGAGTAACCCCGCCGTGAACGCGGACGTCAGCAGTTGCGTCTTGCGGCTCGCCAAATCGCCCTTGTACGTCAACATCACTTTCTTGATTCGCCCATGGCACATCTGCGCGTGCAACATGCCGAGGCGACGCGCGAGGTCGACGTATTGCCGCAACTCGTCGAGTTCCTTGCGGTCGACGGCGGCCATGTTCACCGCGTTCAGCACGATGCCTTTGAGCAGGAAATCGGCGATCAGTTCCGCTGCCTCAATCGCGACGTTCTCTTGCGCTTCGACGGTCGATGCGCCGAGGTGCGGCGTGAGCACGATGTTCGGTGCGGTCAGCAACGGGTTGTCGGCGACGGCGGGTTCAACGGTGAATACGTCGATGCCTGCACCCGCGATCGTGCCCGCTTTCAGCGCGTCGGCGAGCGCCTGTTCGTCGATGATTCCCCCGCGTGCCACGTTCAGCACGCGGGCGGATTTCTTCATCTTGGCGAGTTCGTTCGCCCCGATCAGGCTCTTCGTGTCGTTCGTTAACGGTACGTGAATCGTCAGATAATCGACCTCCGGCAGCATCGCTTCGATGCTCGCGGCGGCCTTGTACCCCATCTCGGCGACCTTCTCCGGCGTGACGAACGGATCGAACGCGAGCACCTTCATTTCCAGGCCCACAGCGCGTTTGGCGACTTCGCGTCCGATCCGCCCGAGGCCGATCACGCCGAGCGTTTTACCCGTGACTTGCGTGCCGACGAACTTGCTGCGATCCCACTTGCCCGCCTTCATCGTGGCGTCGGCTTGCGGAACGAGCCGCGACAGCGACATCAGCAGCGCGATGGTATGTTCGGCAGCGGAAACCGTGTTGCCGCCGGGCGTGTTCATGACGATTACGCCCTTGCGGGTGGCCGCCACGACATCGATGGTATCGACGCCGACACCGGCCCGCGCGATCGCCCGCAGCTTGCCGGGATTCTCGAGCATCTCTGCCGTGATCTTCGCCGCCGAACGCACGATCACCGCATCGTAAGTCGGCAGAACCGCCTTCAACTCGGCCGGATTCTTGCTGAGTTCGGGGCGATGATCGACCGACACGCCGAGCTTTTTCAGCGTCTCGGCAGCCGCGGCTTCGAGATTGTCGGCAATGAGAACGCGAGGCATTTCAGGTCCACCGAATACGGGAGCAGGATCGCAAAAAATCATTTTACGAGAGACGCCAGCGAATGGCGGGGTTCATTCGATTTGGCGAAGTGGCAGAGACCGATTCCATCCACTTCGACCAGCCCGTTGCGCAAGCTGGCGCGCTAACAAGATCGTCATAGGGCCGCGAAGTTGGCGAGCATCTTTAAGCCGATGGCTTGGCTTTTCTCTGGGTGGAACTGCGTTGCGAAGATGTTGTCGCGCCAGATCACCGATGCGAACGGCGTCGGGTAATCGGTCGTGGCCGCCACGATGGCGGCGTCCTTTGGCACGGGGTAATAGCCGTGGACGAAGTACACTGCCGGGTTCGGCGGTAAGCCTGCGAATAGCGGGCAATTCAGGGCGGTTGGCGTC
>JANXNT010000435.1 GCA_025353985.1 Limnoglobus sp. | reverse complement strand
TCTCGACGACCTTACCTTCGACGGTGGCGTCCTTCTCTTCGGTGCAGACGGCCTTGTGGTACGGGGCCTTCGCGCCCTTGTCGTCGAGGTAATAGATGACTTCTTTGTCGCCATCTTTGACCTTCAACGCGTTGCCGCAGGCTTCGGTTTCGCTGAGGCTGCACTTAGTGCAACACAGCTTACCTTCGAGCTTGGTCACTTTGGCCTCTTTGTCGGCCTTCTTCTTCTCGTCGGCAGCGAAGGTCGAAAGTGAGGCGGCGCTCAGGCCGATCACAACCGCAAGTAATGCACGCAGCATAGGAACTCTTCCTCTTTCAGAAACGCGAGACTTTGCGAGCCGAACGGACGGCACGCTTTCATTAAACCATTATTAGCTTCCCGGGTTACGTTATGCAACGATAATCTGCGAAAAGGCTCCCGGACACACAAATTTACGCCACCCCGGCGATGTTCACGTAGGTGTGCACGTGTGGCAGTACGCGGAAGTTCCAGATGAAGCCGGGGCCTTCGAGCCGCCAGAAATGCCACTGAATCGCGTCGCCCGATTCCTCGTAATAGAACGCGAGGTGGATCTTCTCCATGCCGCCGTTCTTCTTAAGCAGGTCCATCACCTCGTCGGCATCTTCCTTGCGGAACGGCGATAAAAGCTCGCGCATGACCGATTCCACGAGCGCCCGCTGATCCTTCGACAACTCCTGAATGCTGAGGCCGGGGAACTTCATGCCGTTCTTGCGGAACTGCACCGATGGGGCGAGTTCGCCGGGCGAGCCATCGATCGATGCGGCCTTGCGTTGCTTCTCGCTGAGCGCGTTGAAGACGCTCCACACCGCTTGCGTTTGGTAGTAGAAGACGTTCTCTTTCGACGACCCATCCGGCGTGTGGCCGTAATACATCGGCCCGCCGAATGCCGCATCCGGTTCGGAATTCCCGTCGCAACGCACCGTCAGGTGGTGCCCTGCGAACACGAGCGAAAATTTGTTCTTGTCGATCGGCTCGCCGTAGATCGTCGCGCCGATTCCCGCGAACGAACCGCTCGCATCGAAGTCGCCGCCACGGCTGAGGCGATGATAGCCTTCGTCGCCGGCGGCGATGCTGCGGAAGATGCGGTCGAGGAGTTCTTGTTGCGGCTTCGTGTAGACGTCGCGGATTTTCTTGCCGATCGGCGCGTTGTACATGCCGAGGCGTGTGGG
>JANXNT010000352.1 GCA_025353985.1 Limnoglobus sp. | reverse complement strand
GATTGAAGTTGGTCGCAACGGCCAAGCGGCTGTCACTGCCGCTACGTGGCACGCTCGGTTTCGAGAAAGCCGAAGTGACATCGGGCGGCGTCAACCTGATCGACGTCGATTCGCGAACGATGCAGAGCAAGCGACAACCGGGGCTATACTTCGCGGGCGAAGTCCTCGACCTCGACGGCTGGATTGGCGGCTACAACTTCCAGTCCGCATGGAGCACCGGCTGGCTCGCTGGGCGGAATTTGTGATGTCCACTATCCAGTTTTTCGGACGATCTGATGCAACGGCGGACTCTCACAACCGATCGATTTCTCCGCAGTTGAAGCCAATGGCTGTTCGACGAGTGAAATCACTTCGCCAGTGGGTTTGATGCTATCGGTCAGCCCAAGAATAACATTCGATTGACCGCGATGTATGAGTTTAACGATCGGCCACATCAACTCTTCATCAGTGGCATTGATGTGCTCAGCAGCGGGCAAAAGATTCATCGAGCCATACCGCCCCGGAGGTAAGTCTGTGTTATTCATCTTGCTTGTACTCCCGTGCTAACACTCGTTCGCGAGCGAGTGGTTCTTCGAGTCCATCGACCCATAATTGGAACTCGTAAGTTCCTGCTTCCTTGAATGGCACTAAACCAATCGGAAACGCAAACTCTTCCACGAAGTTCAATCCGGAAAATTCAAAGGGGCGAGTCGTTGGAGGGCGAAATTCCCGTGGACTACCATCGCGGCCCAGTTGAACTTCTACTTCATTATCTTCTGCACTCTCCACTTTCACAAGCCTGATCCGCGGATGTTAGTCGCCAGTATCACCCCAGAGTTGGAAGTAAACAAAAATGCGATCGATACGAATTGGGAATTGGAAATAGCGTGCCTTCAGGCGGTTCAACGTGCGAGTAAATCCCTCCAATCGATATGCCAGATTCCGCACGCATTGGATCGTACCAAAGTGTTCGAAACGTCAGGAGATGGCGAGCGTGAACTTCTGGCAGATCCAGGTATGCCGACGGATCTTCTGGATCGGAGTCATCGTTCATTCGCTGCCCTCAACCAACTGAAGTGGCTTGTTGTTTGATATTGTAGCCGCTCCACCGAATTCACGATTGCATTTCCACTTCGTCTCGATCAAACTGCGTTCTCTGCCGGACCCTGCCATTTTTCGGAACGCACTATGTACCGCTACTTACTTGGCCTCATTGCCAGTTTCGCGCTTCTGACGACCGCACGTGCGGACAGCTGGAAAGCAGGCTTCGCGAAGGTCGCGATCACGCCCAAGACATTCATGTGGATGTCCGGCTACGGCGCACGCACCGCACCCGCTGAGGGCAAAGAAACTGAATTGTGGGCGAAGGCGATGGTGTTGCACGATGCGGCCGGGGCATCATCCGTCATGGTCACGCTGGACCTCGTGGGCATCGATCGCACGCTGTCGCAGGCGATCTGCAAAGGCATTCAGGCGAAGTACCAATTGCCGCGCGAAGCGGTCGTGCTTTCGGTGTCGCACACGCACTGCGGGCCGGTGGTCGGGACGAACTTGCGTTCGATGTATTTTTATGACGATGTGCAAGATGCGTTGGTCGCCGAGTACACGAAGGCGCTGCCCGGAATCTTGCTCGCGCTCGTCGAATCCGCAACTGCGAAGCTCGCGCCCGCAACGGTCGCGTGGGGTACGGGGCAGGCGAACTTTGCCGTGAATCGCCGGGAAAACAAGGAAGCGGACGTGCCCGCATTGCGCGCGAAGGGACCGCTGAAAGGGCCGATCGACCACGATGTGCCGGTGTTGGCGGTGCGCGATGCGAAGGGCGCGTTGCAGGGCGTCGTCTTCGGGTATGCCTGCCATGCGACGACGCTTTCGTTCCAGAAATGGTGCGGCGATTATCCCGGTTTCGCGATGCAGGGCATCGAGGACGCGAACCCCGGCACCATCGCAATGTTCTTCGCCGGATGCGGTGCGGACCAGAACCCGATCCCGCGCAAAACCGTCGCGCAAGCCAAGCAGTATGGCAACGAACTCGCCGTCGCCGTCGGCAAAGTGCTGGCCGCGCCGATGACCCCATTGAAGCCAATCCTGCACCGCCAGTACGAGGAAATCGCGTTGCCGCTTCACGCGATCCCGACCCGCGAGCAACTCGTAAAAGACTCCACCGCCGCCGACAAGTACATCGCATCGCGCGGCAAGATGTTACTGAAAGCACTGGAAAAAGAGGGCGAATTACCCAAAACGTACCCGTACCCCGTGCAATCGTGGAAACTCGGTGACGAACTGAACGTCGTCGTGTTGGGCGGCGAAGTCGTCGTCGATTACTCGTTGCGTTTCAAGAAAGAACTCCCCGCCGGCAAGACGTGGGTGATGGGCTACGCCAACGACGTGATGGCCTACATCCCCTCCGCCCGCGTCCTCAAAGAAGGTGGCTACGAAGGGGCGACATCGATGGTGTACTACGGAATGCCATCGGTCTGGGCGTCGACCGTCGAAGAGCAAATCGTCGCCGAAGTTCACCGTCAGGCGAAACGCGCAAAGTGAGGCGGGGTTCACTAAGATTGCGATATGAAATCTGCACTCCGGCTCGGTACTCGCGGCAGCCCGTTGGCGCTCTGGCAGGCGAATCACATCGCGGATCGGCTACGGTCCGTCGTTGCGCCGCAACCCGTGGAATTGCAACTCATCGAAACGCACGGCGACCGCGATCAAGCCT
>JANXNT010000334.1 GCA_025353985.1 Limnoglobus sp. | reverse complement strand
CGCCAGTGGCATATATGAGGTGCAGCCGATTCTTGTCGATCCCCGCACGGATCAGCAACGCTTTCGTTAAGTCGTCGGGTAAATATTGAACGGGGACGCCATTATCGGTGCCGCGAAGCGTGTCGAAATTGATGTGGTGCGCCGTCGGAATGTGACCGCGAAAATAGTCTTTGTACCCGCCGCGCGTATCGAGCACGATCGGCCGCTTCGCCGGATCGGCCGACTCGATGAGCGCATTCGCCTCAACCGGCGAGATGATACCGATCTGCGCCTGGGCCACATTCCCAAGGCCAATCACCGCACAGAAGATCAAAAGTTGACGCATGGATGTCACCCCCGTATCCAGAAGTCGCAATGACATCTTGATACAAGGGCAGGCGTCCGAAGGCCATCGTGCCGGATCCACACCGGGCGTGTCCCGGTAGGAAACTTACTCATCCGAACTCTCGTCTGAGATACTTTCCGTATCAACAGGGTTGCTAAGTTGCCGAATGATTTGCCGGGCCATCGGCTCTTTGATTTCCCGATGTCGAGGTACCGCTTGTGATACTCCTGAAACGGGGTTGCGATACCAGTCATGTTTCGCACCATGACGTATCAAAACACAGCCGAAGGACTCAATCGTTCGGATCAAATTCAGGCGTTTCATGGGATCGCGAGTTCTCCCACCTTGCGAACGCCCGGGATTTGTCCACTCGATAGATCGAGGTACAAATCTTTCAGGTGCTCGATGAGGTCATCGAACGTTTCGCCCTGCGTCCAGTAGTCGGGGTACTCTACCAGATAGCCGAGCCACGCGTCATCTTCTTGCCAGTGAATGTATTTCGCGGTTTTCATTGAATCTCCTCGTGCGTTTCCACGCCAATTACGCCCCGTAGTCGATCTCGTTGGGGTCTTCGACACGGTGCTTCAGGATGAACTCGCGGCGGCCTTCGACTTCCTCGCCCATTAATGTGCGAAACATTTTCTCGGCGGCGATCGCGTCGGTCATGGTTACGCGCAATAGCGTGCGGTGCTCGGGGTCGAGCGTTGTCTTCCAGAGTTCGTCGGGGTCCATTTCGCCCAGCCCTTTGAACCGCGTGATCGTCATGCCTTTTTCGCCGTTGCGACGGACTTCGCTCGCCAGCATTCGCAGGTGAAGCAAGTCGCGTTCGGATTCGCCCGACCTTAGCGTGAAGCGGATCGGCGGTTCGCGGCCGGCGATTCGTGGCAGCGGAATCAAGTCCGATGGCTGAAACCCGGCGTCGATGAGCTTGGCCATACCGCGGTTCAGCCCACGGACTTCGTGCCATTCGTCGGTCGTGAAGCGATCGACTTCGTCGGCGGGCACCACCGGTTTCGCGTTCGCATCGGTCGTCAACGTCGCGGGGGCGGCCACGGCGAGCACCGCGTCGCTGATAGCGATCTCGCGGCCGAGGCGTGTCGATTCGCTCGAACGGAACGCTTCGACTTCTTCTTGCGAATAAAAGAGGTGATCCTTCACGCCGAAGCGCACGTGGAACATCGGGCAGCCGCCTTTCGCGATGTCGTAGCGTTTCAGGAACGATTCGAGCGTGTGGCCACGGCGTTCGAGCGTGTGCGATGCGGTGTCGATCTCTTCGATCACGGGGAACAGCTTCTTCAATTCGTCGGCAATCAGCGTGCGTGCGGCGGCGTCTTTCGAGACGATGAGCGTGGTATCCTTCAGGCCGCGGCTCATCAGCTCGATGCCCATCTCGGCGCGAGTTTGCACGAAGCGAACTTCGCGCTTCTGCGTCACCTTGAACAGCGGCGGCCGCGCGACGTAAAGGTTGCCGTTCTCGATGAGTTTGCGCATCTGGCGGAAGAAGAACGTGAGCAGCAGCGTGCGAATGTGCTGGCCGTCGACGTCGGCATCGGTGAGGATGACGATTTTGCCGTAACGCACTTTCGCGATGTCGGTGTCGTTGCCGATGTCGATGCCGATCGCCGAGATGAGGTTGGTAATTTCCTCGTTCTTCAGAAGTTTCTCGAGCTTGGCGCGTTCGACGTTGAGCACTTTCCCGCGAAGTGGCAGCACGGCTTGATACATGCGGTCGCGTCCGCTTTCGGCAGAACCGCCTGCCGAATCGCCTTCGACGAGGAACAGTTCGCTCTTGTCGCGTTCGCGGGTGGTGCAGTCCATCAGCTTGCCGGGCAAGCCGCCACCGTTCAGGATGCCGCTGCGGATCTTGATGTTCTCGCGGGCCTTCTTCGCCGCGATTCGCGCCTCCGCGGAGAGGATCACGCGCTTGCAAATCAGCGTGCCTTCCTTGGGGTTCTTCTCGAGGTAATCCGTGAGGAACTCGTATACGACGCTCGAAACGATGCCATCAACTTCGGGGTTGTTGAGGCGGACTTTGATCTGCGATTCGAAGATCGGGTCCGGGTGCGCGATGCTGATGACCGCGGTGAGACCTTCGCGGAAGTCGTCGCCACGCAAATCGACGCCATCCTTGAAGATGTTGTTGTCTTTGCCGTACTTGGTGACAGCGCGCGTCAAGCCGCTACGGAAGCCGGTGAGGTGCGTGCCGCCATCGCGATTGTAGGCGTTGTTCGCGAAGCATTCTTCGATCTGGCTTTCGCTGATCGTGTATTGCAACGAGACTTCGACGAGCACGCCGTCGACATCTTTGCGTGCGTAGATCGGCGGATTGTGAACGACCTTTTCATCGCGGTTGAGGTACGCAACGTAATCGGCGATACCCGCTTCGGTGTAGAAGGTTTCGGAGCGGCCTTCGCGTTCGTCGACGATGCTGATGTTCAAGCCGCGATTCAAGTACGCAATCTGGCGGAAGCGGTCCGCGAGCATGTCGTACGTGAAGGTCAGGTCGCCGAAGATTTCCTTGTCCGGCATGAAGCGAATCGTCGTACCGGTCACGCCGACGGGGGATGGCCCGATGTCCTTGATTTTCGTCTTGGCGTAACCGCGTTCGAAGGTCATCTGATAGACGCGGCCATCGCGTCGCACTTCGGCTTCGCACCATTCGGAAAGCGCGTTCATCGCCTTCGCACCCATGCCGTGCAACCCGGCCGAGACGCGGTAGGCGGCATTGTCGAACTTGCCGCTCGACCCCGCAACGGTGAGGACTTCCTCAAGCGTCGAGCGACCCGTCTCGGCCTTGATGCCAACGGGGATACCGCGGCCATCGTCGGCCACGGTACACGAGCCATCGACGTGCAAGACGATTTTAATCTGCTTGCAATATCCGACGAGCGCCTCATCGACCGAGTTATACACGACTTCGTACACGATGTGATGCAAACCCGAACTACTCGTGTTGCCAACATACATGCCAGGATTCTGGCGAATGTGTGCCGCATCTTTCAACGTCTTCACGTTGGCGTCGGTGTAGCTCGTATCGACGACGACTTTCGTTTCCGTGCTCATGCGAGATACTCTTCGGTTTTGAATTCCAGGTAAAAACACTCATCACTCATCACTCACCACTACTCATTCACCATGTTCCGGCGCGGAACTTCATGTCGGTGAG
>JANXNT010000261.1 GCA_025353985.1 Limnoglobus sp. | reverse complement strand
TTCGGCTCATGTTTGCGCCGACTTTGGACGACAACCGCGAATAAGATAGTTCCGTCCAACCTTCGTTCCTGTTACTTGGCACGAAAATCATGATTCGACTGCAACGTTTACCCGTGTGCTTGCTGGCTTGTTTCGCACTCGCATCAGTCGCGGGTGCCGATGAACCTGTCGTTTTGTCAGAAGCGTTTGCGGTGGGCAGCGAGTATCGCGTCGATATTCGCGTAGAAATCAGCGGGCGAATGACGATCCCTAGCAAAGATGGTAAGCCGCAACTCGTTACGGTCGTCGGTAAAAGCGTCCTCAACTACGACGAGCGCGTTCTGCCGAGCGATGAAGCGGGCACGGAGAAAGTCTTGCGGGCCTATCGCGACGTTCAGTTTGCCCGCACCATCGGTATCAGTGGCGACCGCGAACAGCGTGCGGACATTCGCAAAGACGTACGGCGTATGGTCGTGATTCGCAAAACGCTGCCGAATCGCTCGGCGGTCAAGTCGCCGTTTTCGCCCGATGGCCCGCTCATGTGGAGCGAAATCGACATCGTGCGTTCCGATCTCTTCTCCGCATCGCTCGTCCCCGCAATCCTCTCCGAGAAAGCCGTCAAAGTCGGCGACAAATGGCAAGTTTCACCCGCCGCAGTCAGCGAACTCACAGATATGGAGAAATTCGACGAAGGCGGGTTCGCGGTAAAATTCGTCGCGCTCGCAAATGTCAATCAACGCTTACTCGCTCGTCTCGCGCTTTCAGGCACCGTGAAAGGCATCGACGAGCACGGCCCGTGTCGGCACACCATCGAAGGCACCGCGTACTTCGACATCGAAGCCAAACGGTTGTCGTATCTGTCGATTACCGGCAGTCACGAACTGTTGGATGGTAACGGTAAAACCGCAGGCCGCGTCGAAGGTCAACTGACGATGAACCGGACCGCAAGCCGGAACGCGGTCGAACTTTCCGATGAAGCGATCCAAACGATCGAGACGAAGCCGACGATCGAGAACTCTGTACTCCTGTACGCCAATCCCGATCTTGGCGTTCGTTTCATTTATCCGCGACGTTGGCGGATCGGTACCGTGCAGGGGCGTCAATTGACGTTGGACGGGCCGAACGGGGCCGGTATCTTACTCACATTGGAATCGCCCACTCGCTTACCGACAGCGGCGGCGTATCTCGAAGAGTCACTCGAGTTTCTCAAAAAGGCGAAAGCCAAAACTGCTGCCGCTGCGCCCGTCAAGCGCAAAGTGTTGGACGTGGTGGCGGACCGGTTTCGTCTCGCCAACACCGAACGTGCGCGTGTGCTGGAAGCGATAGAAACCGCGCTAAAGCGCGGTAGCGGGCGCATCAATGTCTACGCGCTGAGCGCGGACGCCGAGGTCGAGCCGCGTATCTGGAAGTTTTCCACTGGCCTGCATTGCCCCGACAGCGACC
>JANXNT010000231.1 GCA_025353985.1 Limnoglobus sp. | reverse complement strand
ATGCAACGGTAACGCCAGCAAACATCTCGCCTCGGGTCGTGGACATGACAGCTTTCTCGCGGATAGCGGAAACGGGGGATCGTGTCACAAAATTACGAATCGGTCGCCGAGTGACAAGTATATCAGATGGGCCGTTCCGCGGTTGCGGTCGTAACACAAGATTGGGAGGAGCACCCATGCTCGATGTTGCGATGGCTCTTGAGATTGTCGTTCGCCATGCGGCGGCGCGGAAGCCTGAGATGACGACGCTGGCGGCGGCGGCGCTCGGGCAGGTGCTGGCCATCGATGTGCGTTCGGATATCGATTCGCCGCCCTTCACGAAGTCGATGATGGACGGCTACGCGATTCGCGCCGCCGATGCCGCTTCGCCTGTGGAATTGGTCGTGATCGAGGAAGTACCCGCGGGTACGGTACCGACAAAGTACGTGAATGTCGGTGAAGCGGTGCGGATCTTCACCGGCGCACCGATGCCCGATGGCGCGGATGCCGTCGTGATGGTCGAGAAAACCCAGTCGCAGTCCCCGGATCGCGTGCGGATCGACGATGCGTTCGTGAAGCCTGGCCAGCACGTGTTGCCACGCGGCACCGAAATGCGTTCGGGCGATGTCGTGTTGCCGCACGGCACCGTGCTGACACCTGCCGCGTTCGGCGTGCTGGCCAGCGTCGGCATGATGGAATTTTCGACGATTCCGACGCCGCATGTCGACATCCTCGCGACCGGCGATGAACTCGTCGAACCGACGCGAACCCCCGGTCCCGGTCAGATTCGTAACTCGAACGGGCCGATGCTTTTCGCGCAAACCCGGCGAGCCGGCGCGATCCCGCGCTACCTCGGAATCGCCCGCGATACGGAAGCGTCGTTGCGGTTGAAGATCGAAGAAGGGTTAACCTCCGACGTGCTGATTCTGGCAGGGGGCGTGTCGGCGGGGAAACTCGATCTCGTGCCGAAAGTGCTCGCAGACTTAGGCGTAAAAATCCTGTTCCACCAAGTGAAAATGAAGCCGGGGAAGCCGCTGTTGTTCGGCACGAAGGGCGATACGCTCGTGTTCGGGTTGCCGGGCAATCCGGTGAGTTCGTATGTGGGGTTCGAGTTATTCGTGCGGCCAGCGCTTCGGTTATTGGCAGGGCACAACGATGGCGAAATGCGCATGCGGACGTTGCCAATTGCGGCGACTTTCGCGGCGGACAACAACCGCCCGACGTACCACCCGGCGAAACTCGAAGCGGGTACGGTGCGGGCGTTGCCGTGGTTCGGTTCGCCGGACCTGCGCGGCATCATTGCGGCCGATGCGTTCATAGTGTTGCCGCCCGGCTCCATAAACTATCTTGCGGGCCAACCCGTCGAAGTGATCTCGGTTTTGTAACCCTGGAGAGGACTCCCCTTTGCCACCGCGTGTTTTCGCACCTGCGATTCTCTCTGGGTTGTTACTCTGGACGGCGTTCTACCCGCTCAACCTCGGCTTCATGGCCTACTTCGCAATGGTGCCGTGGCTGACACTCGTGCGTGCTCCGAGTGTCTCCGCACGTCGCCGTTACTTCGCCGCGTATGTTGGCGGGCTGGCGTTTTTCCTGCCCGCGTTGCAATGGATTCGCGTCGCACACCCCGCGATGTACGCTTCGTGGTTCAGCTTGTCGATCTTCTACGCGGGTATCTTCCCGCTCGCACTCGGAATGTTGCGCCGGCTGGATCGCCTCGGGATGCCGCCACTCGCGCTGACGCTGCCGATCGTCTGGGTCGGTCTGGAATACGTCCGTGCCCATTTCCCGACCGGTTTTCCGTTCATGAAATCGATCGGCGCGCATCAGTACGTCGGCTTCGGTTGGTACTTCCTCGGCCACACGCAGCACGATTATCTCACGCTCATTCAAATTGCCGATCTCGGCGGCGTATACCTCATTTCGTTCCTCGTTGCGGCATCGAACGGCGCGTTCGCCGAGTGGCTGATGCGCAACAAGAAAGTGCGGCGATTGTTGAAATGGCCGGCCGAATATCGCATCGGTTTCTTCCGCGAAATGTGGACGACTGCCGGTGTCACAATGCTGATTATGATCTCGTACGCTTATGGCATCACGCAGATGCAGCACCCGGATTTCCTGCTCGGGCCACGCGTCTCGGCGATCCAGGCCGACTTCACGCAAGATGTCAAAATGGACGACGAGGAAAAGCTATTTCGCGAGTACAACGAGCTTTGCGAACAGGTCGTATTGCGGGCCGATCTCGTCGTCTGGCCAGAGACTTGTTTCCCGCCCGGTTGGACGGTTATTCCTCGCGGTGCGCAGTCAGAGACCTTGCCAAAGGGCATCGTCAAAGGGCTAAAGTACAATGCCGACCTCGAAAAATTCGCGGCCTCCCGCTGGAAGACGAACGTCTTGCTCGGGGCGAGCCTCGACGAGTGGGACGGCGAGAAAAGCTGGAAATACAACTCGGCGATTCTCGTGAAACCCGATGGCAGTATCGACGGTCGCTACGACAAAATGCACCTCGTGCCGTTCGGCGAATACGTGCCGTTCCGCCAGACGTTCCCATGGTTGCGGCACTTCACCCCGTACAAAAACGACTATTCGTGCAAGCCTGGCGAAACCGCCACGCGTTTCGACATGATGGTCGGCGAAAAGCAATACACCTTCGGCTGCCTGATCTGTTACGAAGACAGCGACCCGTATCTAGCCCGGCAATTCAACTTGCCGAAGGGCGAGCAGAAACCGGTCGATTTCCTGGTGAATATCTCGAACGATGGCTGGTTCCGTGGCACGGAAGAGCACGAACAACATCTGGCGATCTGCCGGTTTCGCGCGATCGAAGCGCGTCGCACGATCGTGCGTGCCGTCAACATGGGCATCTCGGCAATCATCGATTCCGAAGGGCGGCTCCAAGCCATTCCCGGCGACACCGTTCGCGAATCGAAGCGAATTCGCGGCACCGTCACCGACAAAATCCGCCTCGACACTCGCGAAAGTTTCTACGCCAAAAACGGCGACTGGCTGCCCGCCTTGTGTTGGACGAGCCTGACCCTCGGCTTAATAGTAGCCTGGCGACGCGCGGCTCAAAAGTTTGGGTGAATTCGCAAAAACGTGTTTTTTGGCCTCTCATCGTCGACGTAAGTCCGAATTGCGATCGCTCAAAAACCGTGTTTTTCGTGTTTTTTCGTCTCAATAAGCCCCGTTTTTGATCGGCTTTCGCTGATTTGATTTGGGGTCATTTGCCTCATCCTGAGATCCTGTCGTGGTTTGTGTCGATGGACATCGATTACGCATAAGAGACGACTACGACCCTTTTGCGACCAAAAGCGCCTTTTCTATGTCATTGCGCGTCCTTTCTATGTCACCGCGCGCACTTTCTATGTCATTGCGCGCCTTTTCTATGTCACTCCGTGCACGACACGAATTCCGACTTACGTCATTTCCACGTAAACTTATTGACTCTCAAAAATTGTGTGGGTAACAGAATTTTTGTCAGATTTCGAACGCGGACCCGTTACACTGATCGAATGTCAAAACAAGAATCTTAACCGCCGAGGGCGCAGAGTTCGCGGAGAAGAATTGGATTTGGATTTCTCCGCGCTCTCTACAGTTAATATTCTGAATTCTGTTCCGAGGATGCGAACCATGTCGCTTCGTAACTTGGCTGTCGCTCTGACAATTGTTTGCGGGTGCGCGCTCGCGCTGATTGGCGAGGAGGCGAAGCCGGGGCGGAAGGTTGCGTTTCTGGTCGGTGTTGGCGATTACAAACACGAGTCGCGTGAGAACCAACTCGGCGCGCCGCCAGTCAACGATGTGCGCGAAATGAAGAAGGTCTTGGAAGCAGCCGGGTTCCAGGTCGTGATGCTCACCGATGATGAGGCAACGCAAGCGAAAGTGGTGGCGGCATTCGATTTATTGCTCGATGGCAAGCTCAAAGCGAGCGATTCGAAGAATACGCTCGGCAATCGCGATTTACTGTTGGTGCAACTCTGCGGCCACGGAATTCAGGTCGATGCGACCGACCCCGAAGACCCCGGAAGTTATGCGAAGTCGGCCCCTCATGCGTGGGGTTTATCGGATATGTCAGGTAACGTGTGGGAATGGAGTGATATATTGTTCAGTAGTGAACAAATAGTTCGTGGCGGTTCCTGGGGCACCCACTCGGGGAGCTGTCGCGGCGCGAATCGCAACTACAGCGCGCCGGTTAATCGCACCAACGATATCGGTTTTCGCGTTCTTCTGGACTAGTTGTACTGTTCGCTTTTATACTATTGCTCTTTTGTTTTTTGACTTTCTTAATTTTTTTGAGTCTAAACGTCGAAAGCGCAAAAATTTTGTTGTGTTACCGAGCGGTTTTGTGAGGCCGACGCGCCAGTGCGGAAACCCACTGAAATTGATGTTGCCGCGGAGACGATGACAATTCCTCGCTAGCGCGTCGGGCTAACGGGAATCGGCTCGGTGTTGTCGGATATCGAACGTTGCTTCGGAGAGTTTCCGCCCCGTGCTTATCGTGCCAGCCCGCTGCGCGAGCAAGGGTTTGGACTTCCACGGTCGAGATACTACGTGGAGTTTATCGCGGGTTCCCCTTGCTTGCGCTTTTTGAAGTTGCGCGATTTGCAGATATGCCCAGGGATACGACGAGGAACGTCTAACCCTGGACTGTCAGATTCAACCCCGTTGGGGTAAGAACTGGTTACGTATTTACCCCAACGGGGTTCGATCGTTTAGCCCAGGGTTTAGACGCTTCGTCGTACCCCTGGGTGCTTGTAAACCAAGCAAATAAGATGCGCCGTCTCCGAACCCGACGATAGCGCAACTTCAAAACTTGCGCTGCGGGCTGGCAGGAATCGTGCTTCCCGCAAATTCTGGCGCAAGGCGAGCGGGGGAGGTCACTCCCCTGATTCTTCCTGCGTCGTGCGCTGTGTGCATTTTCGATGATGCGATCGTTCTCCATTCGCGTTGCATACGATGATGGCTGG
>JANXNT010000171.1 GCA_025353985.1 Limnoglobus sp. | reverse complement strand
CATTTGGCTTAGTCAAATGCTCAATGTTCTCAAAGCTACAAATTACTTCTGTGTACGATATTGTGCTATCCAAAGCTTCGGATGTACCGACAGCGTAAGACAAATTTTCCCCGCGGAACATTTGCTGCGCCTTCCCTACCGTCGGCGAGTCAATGTCCACACCGACAACTTGTCTCGCCCCGCTGGCAGCCAAGATTGCGGCCCCATAGCCGAACCCCGTCCCCGCATCAACCACTGATTTTCCGTTAACAAATTCCGAGGCGAATACATACCGGGCAAGGTGATCTGCCGACACGTCGCTCCACATAGCCGAGCTAGGGTCAAATCGTTCAAGTGCCACGTTGCCCCTCCGTCTCCATGCTCGCAAACGAAAATGCCGTTGGCCACCACATTGCACCTGCATTCCGAGGTGGGCAGATACCGGTGCCCCATATGTCCTTTTCTACCACTTCAAAATATAGACAGTCTTGCAGCACATCGGAATCGCCATTCTGGTCGCCCAGCCAGATAGATACTGAATACACGCCTGACATTAATGGCACTTTTCCGAAATCGCAAACGAATCTGCCCTGCTTAGTAGATTGCCCAGAATATTCAAATTTCTGGTAACTATTGTTGGCATTAAAAATATGTTCTCCGTCGATAGAGTTTACGACTACGCCAATACGAGGAGTTAAAGTTGCCTGCTTAAACCTAACATCTACCCGAAGCGAGAGCCGATCGCCGACTAAAAGACAGTCGTTTGCACACGTCAGCACTTCTGCTTCTTCAACCCAATGGTCGTACTTTCGCAAATTTGCTGGCCTTTTATAAGTCGTCCGATGCTGGATTAATTTTTCGTCACCACCCATGTAGTGATTTATGCAGTCGTCTATCTTCCCGCGACACACAATCGATCCTGCATTAAATACACATCCCAAGGTGCACAAGTTTCGCATGGTTGCCATGTTGTGACTTACGAACAAAATTGTGCGTCCTGCCTTCGCGCTCGAATTCATTAATTCCAAGCATTTTTTTTGAAACGCCGCATCTCCAACCGCCAGCACCTCGTCGATAATCAACACGTCCGGCTCCAGGTGCGCCGCCACCGCGAACGCCAGCCGTACATACATCCCGCTGCTGTAGCGCTTCACCGGCGTGTCGAGGAACTGCTCGACCTCGCTGAACGCCACGATCTCGTCGAACTTCGCGTCGATCTCCCGCTTCTTC
>JANXNT010000167.1 GCA_025353985.1 Limnoglobus sp. | reverse complement strand
CCGCGACCACCACCCGCGCTGCTTCAGCATGTGGGCGGCGGGCGGTGGCATTAAGGGCGGCGTGACACACGGCGAAACCGACGACTTCAGCTACAACATCGTCAAAGATCCCGTGCCCGTTCACGACCTGCACGCCACGGTGTTGCACCTGCTCGGCCTCGACAACGAACGCTTCGCATATCGCTATCAGGGACTCGATCAGAAACTCACGGGCGTCGAGAAATCGCAGGTTATCAAGGCACTTCTCGCGTGATGCCGCACACGATCACGGCACGGTGGCTCTTTCCGGTATCTGGGCCACCGTTGCCGAACGGCACGATCACGATCCAAAATGGCACGATTCTCGCGGTCGATCCGCACGGCATTCGCGCCGCCGACGAAGACCTCGGGAACGTCGCGATACTCCCCGGCCTCGTCAACGCGCACATCCATCTCGACCTCAGCGGCGCACGCGGTTTGGTGCCGCCGACATCGTGCGAGCATTTCACCGATTGGCTCCGCAATGTGATCGCGTACCGAGGCCAATGCACGGACATCGAAGCCGACATTCGCGCGGGTATTCGCGAGTGTCAAAAGTATGGCACCACGCTCGTCGGCGACATCGCGGTGAACGGCCAGAGTTGGGCATCGCTAGCGAACGCGCCGATGCGTGCGGTCGTGTTTTGGGAAGCGATTGGCATTTCGCAACCGCGCGCCGATCACGCGCACGAAGCGTTCCGCGATTGGTTGAGCACGATTGTTCCCACCGCGAACTGTCGGCCCGGTGTCAGTCCGCATGCGCCGTATAGCGTGCGTGCGAGTTTGTTCGAGCGATTGGCGAAGTTCGCGTTGCCGATGGCCACGCACCTTGCGGAAACGCGAGCCGAAATCGATCTGATCGAACGACGCACGGGGCCGTTCGTGGGCTTCTTGCAACAACTCGGCATCTACGATCCGGACGCTTTGGCGAACAATATCGCCAGTATCGTCGCCGCACTGCCGGGGGCGATCTTCGCGCACGGCAACTACCTGCCCGATGCGATTTCGCTTGCCCCGCAGCAATCGTTTTCGTATTGCCCGCGAACGCACGCCGCATTCGGGCACTCGCCGTACCCGTTGCGGCGGTACCTCGATCGCGGGTTCCACATCGCGTTCGGCACCGATAGTCTCGCCTCCAACCCCGATCTCGACGTACTCGCCGAAGCGCGATTCGCAAAGCAGTGTCACCCCGATGTCAGCGGCGCGGAGATTTTGCGAATGGCGACGTTAGCGGGTGCAGAATCGCTCGGCTACGCAAACGTCTGCGGCAGCCTCGAAGCCGGAAAGTCCGCCGACCTCGTGATTGTGCCATTGCCGAACAGCGACGAGGAGCCGCACGAATTGCTGTTGGGCGAGCGAGCCATCCCCGGCGAACGGCGAACGATATTCGCCGGGACGGCGTGAAGCGTTACATTAGCATATACGGAACGGACTCTCATTCCCTACTTAGGATGCACGCACGTGGCGAACCGTTGGGCCTTCCTTGTTGGCGTCGAAAAGTGTCTTCACCCGGAGTCGGGTGATTTGCCGTTTGCCGATGCCGACGCGCACGCGATTGCGGCGGCGTTGCAGGTGGCGGGGATACCGAAGTCGCAGCAGTTGGCTTCGATCGGCATGATGGCCACTAAGTCGCAAATCGAATCGCGGTTGCGGATTCTGAATAAACAACTGAAGAAGGGCGATGAGGTCATCGTGTTCTGGGCCGGGCACGGGCATACCACCGATGGCCACGGCT
>JANXNT010000043.1 GCA_025353985.1 Limnoglobus sp. | reverse complement strand
ATTGGGATCGCTGGCCCGAGCGTCACACCGCCTTGCGGGTAGCCTTGTGGAACATAAGGGTACGACTGGCCGGGGATCATCGCACCCGGTGCCGTCGCGCCGGGCACTTCCGAAACCGTCGGGCCTTTGCCGAACGGCCGTGGCATCGGCAAGCCTTGCGCCGGCGCGCCGATGACCGGTGGGGGCATTGGCATCGGCATCGGTGCGGGAGTTTGGCCGCGTACGGTGGAAGGTGCCTCTTCCAGAGGGCGCACGGCTAAAATTCGCGTGGCAGGCTTTGAAGCGAGCGGACTTGCTGGTAATAGTTGTGGTGTTGCCGCCCCAAACGATTGGGCGACCGCGTTGGCGGTCGTCAAGGCGAAACTCAGCCCGACTCCGGTTGCCAACAAGCGACGCATGGTGTGGTCCTCCTGACCCCGGCGCGATGGATAACTGCCTGACGTATCGCGTCCTTTCCTTGTTTCGGCGTCGAATGCAGACGATCCGGAGTTGGGATTGAGGACTTGCGGTAATTCGTTCGCGGAAAGGTGCGGTCGTGACGGCTGGGCAGTTTGACGTGCGATTCGCTTCACATTGGAGCAGCATCATAAGCCTGCGAAACGGCGTATTCCGCGTAAACCGGATCATTTCTTCAAGCCGCGAAAGCCAGACAACCGAATCTAACTGCACACAGATGCACGACGGTTAGAATCGGAGGTCGATCCCATGGTCATCGAATGGAACAGTATTTTGCGGACCGCGTTACCCGTTGGGGTACTTGGAGCCGCCGCGTTCACGATTTGCACGCAGAACGCCGAAGGGTTCTTCCCGCCGATCCCGCCGACGGTAACGAAAGTCACGACATTACCGCCCACAGTCACGCCACCGATCGTCGTGCCGCCAGTAGTGCCGCCGATTGCTGTGCCGCCCGTGGTACCACCGGTGGTTCCGCCGATCGTGCCGCCGCCGCCGGTGATCCCGCCCGTGCCACCGCCGCCGTTCGTGCCACCCGTTGTGCCACCACCCTGTTCGTGCCCCGTGCCACCGATTGTGCGCCCGCAAGTGGTGCCCGAACCAACGACGCTCATTTCCGCCGCAATTGGACTCGCCGCAGCGATGGGTTACAACATCCGCCGTCGCCGTACGCCTAAATCGTGAACCGCGGCAACGTGCTGCGTTGCGGTTCGAGTTCGCGAACGATGTCGATGGCCCGGCGAAACGGGTAGCGTTGCAAGAGGTGATCGAGCCGCCGGAAGCTTTTGCGAATTCCCACGTAAGTGCGCCATTTCGATAGCGCTTTCAGTGGGAGTTTCGGTTGATCCACATCGAATTCCCACGGATGGAAGTACGTCATCCCCATCGCGGGCTTCGTCGTCCGTCGCAACTGCGATAAGCCCGCTTTCATAATCATCAGTGGGAACAACCGAAAATACCCGCCGCCTGCGACAGGTAGGTTCTGGCCCGCGATTCGCCATGTGGCGGGCGGCAGTTCGAGAATCTCCGATGTCTTGCCGACTGCGACAAATGG
>JANXNT010000020.1 GCA_025353985.1 Limnoglobus sp. | reverse complement strand
GATCGATACGAACGGCCGTTACTGGCTTACGTTCGGCGGTTGCTGCACGACCCGGACCGCAGTCGCGATGTCGTGCAAGATGCCTTTCTCCAACTGTGCAAACAGCCGCGAGGACAAGTGGAATCGCACCTTGCCGCCTGGTTGTTTGCCGTCAGTCGCCGTCGCGCCATCGACCTTTTGCGAAAGGACACTCGTATGCTTGCGACACCCGAACTGCTGGCCGAACCGATAGCCCGCGACCCCGACCCCGAACACCGTGCCGAGCAACGCGACTCTGCACAATTCGTGATGGCACGCCTCTCGGAGTTACCCGCCGAGCAGGGCGAAGCGGTGCGTTTGAAGTTTCAAAATCAATTCACGTACCGCGAAATTGCACAAATCATGGGCCTGAGCGAGTCGCACGTCGGCGTGCTGTTGCACACCGCGTTGAAGACTCTCCGGCGAACACTGCCCCAACTGGCATAACCCCACACAGGACGATCATGAACACGGAAATGGACGAATCGAAACTGACGGCATACGCGCTCAACGACCCGAGCCTGAGCGATGCCGAACGCACGGACATCGAACGCCGGATCGCGTACGACCCCGCTGCAAATGCACATGTCCAAGAAACCCGCTCACTCGGGCAGCTTCTGACAACCCGCCTCGCCGCCGAAGCGCCACCCGCTGTGGTGCCCTCCGTGGCCGCGTCATTGCAGCCGAAGAAATCGAACGCACGCCGCTGGATGGTCAGCATCGCCTCGCTCGCGGCCGCGATGCTGGTCGGGGCAATTGCTTCCCAGCAATTCGGCCTGGGACAGTTGAAGCCTCTGGCAATGAAGAATTCTGAAGAGACCTTGCCAACTATCAACGATGTTAGCGAATCACTTGCGGGCTCTTCGGGGGATGGAGTCGTTGTGGTGAACACTGCGGCACCGCTGGGCAAATCTGCTCCAATGATGAAGGGAGCCGGCTTCGGTGGTGGTGGTTTCGGTGGCGTCCAAGGCGGTGGCGGTCAAAGAGGCGGTGGTGGCGGACAAGGTGGTTTTCGTGTCCAAGCTCCGGCAAACGGGTTTAGCG
>JANXNT010001405.1 GCA_025353985.1 Limnoglobus sp. | reverse complement strand
GGCTAAAGACCTGCGGCTACCGGAGAATGAAGAACGAAGGACGCGCCTGATACCCAAAAACAGCTCGTTTTGAACCATGCCGTTCGATCCGAATCGCGAACCCTTGTCGCGAAGGCCCTTCTCCGGCATCTTGCACGGTATGCCATACGATGTCATTACGTTCGGCGAGGCGATGGTTCGCCTCGCCCCGCCGGATTTCCAACGGCTCGAACAAACGCGCACCCTGAACGTCGAGATCGGCGGCGCGGAACTCAACACCGCCGTCGGGCTGGCGCGGCTCGGGCGCACCGCCACGTGGGTATCGCGGCTGCCCGATAACCCGCTCGGCAGGCTCGTAGCCAATCGCGTGCGCGAAGCGGGTGTCTCCGACGAGCACGTGCAATACACCGACGATGGGCGATGCGGACTGTACTTCCTCGAATTCGGCGCGGCCCCGCGTGCCAGCAGCATCTTGTACGACCGCAAAGATTCCAGCATCGCCCGCGTGCAATCGGGCACGTTCGACTGGCCGACTATCGTGCGCGGCGCGAAGTGGTTTCACGTCACCGGCATCACACCGGCGTTAAGTGAAAGTGCCGCGAATGTGACGGCCGAAGCGTTGAAAGCCGCGAAAGCGGCGGGGCTGGGCACGAGCATCGACCTCAACTATCGCTCGAAATTATGGACGCCCACCGAAGCGGGCCGCACGATGAGCGAACTACTGGCACACTGCGATCTGCTGATTGCCAGCGAGCCGGACGCGGAGAATCTGTTCGGGATTACCGGTGCAAATTTCTCCGATGTGGCGGCGAAGTTGATCGCACGTTTCGGCATCCAGATGGTCGCCGGCGTGCGTCGGGACACGCCACTCGTTTGGCGGAACAGCTTCTCCGCAGTCGGCTTCACCGATGGGAAACTGCACACCACGAAGAGCTACGAAGTCGAAATCGTCGACCGCCTCGGTGCCGGCGACGCGCTGGCGAGTGGCCTGATCGATGGCATACTCGCAGGCGACTTCGCGCTCGGCCTCGACACCGGCGCAGCGATGGGCGCGATCAAACACAGCATCCCCGGCGACTTGCCGTGGATCACACGCGACGAAGTGAACGAGCTAATGCAGGGCCACGGCCTGCGAATCCGACGATAGAGGCGATCCCGAAAATTCTGTTTGACATTTTGCGGCAGCATCGGCATAAGGCGCGGATATGCCTTTTGTTTAGGGGGAGTTGCCGATGTTACGCACTCGGTTGTTTGCGGTTCTTGGTGTGCTGTCGCTAACGCTTTCGGCTTCGGCGCAAGCTCCGTTGGCGGGTGGGACGCCGGTAGGGCGGGCGTCGCTACAGCCGGTGGGGAACACCTTTGCACCGGCCGCACCGCGTGCGGGCACGCCGATCAGTTACCTCGGGCCAGACGGCAAACCGGTTTCGACGACGCGACCGCCCGGCGAAGTCATTAGCATGAAGAATCTCGTCGCGCCCGTGTCGACGCCACTCCCTGCGGGGTTGGACAATTCGCAGAAAAATCTGATGGAACTGATCGTCGCGCGGATGAAAGTCGCCGTCGGATTGAGCAAGCCGCCGTCTGCGGCATTGCAAACGAACTACACGCCGGGCATCAGTCGGCGCAACCGCGAACGACGCGAAGAAAGCCGGAACCGAGACTAACGGTTGACCAGATCATCCCGCCGCGCGTTACGGACATCGCGTAACGTAATTCGCGGCGACGCGGTTCCCGTTTTCGTTGTGTAGAACAGGAAAGTGGCGTCTTCGTTGACTTCGTCCATGAACCAGTGCGTCATCCCGATCGGCTCGCCCTTCGCATTCCAACCCGTTACTAGCATCCAGGTTGCATCGCGGTCGGGCAGATCGTAGAGCGTGAGCGTGTTCGTTTCGACGTTAAAATCGATCATTGCCGGGTCGGGCCGTGGCACCGTCGATTTCGGGTCTTGCGGCAAACCCGGTAGCGGCGCATTCGGGTCGCGCTTGCTGGCAACGGCGACCGGATCGCGCGGCCGAGACTCGCACGCCGTACCGACAACCAGCAGCGCACCACCGATGCCAAACAACCATCGCGAATACATCCGTGTCATCGTCATGTGACGCCCTCCGAATGGGAAGAGTGCTCGACGGGCCGCGAGTGCCCAGCGAGAGTCTCGTGAGTGTATCATAGGCTCACACCGAGTGTCACGGGAATTCCGCATACGCGCGCAGCGAAAGAAGGTTTCGATGGAAATGCGATTACTCGGCAAAACGGGTCTTTCGGTGTCGGCGATGTCGATGGGCGGCGCGGCGATCGGCCAGCAATACGGCCCCGTTTCCGTCGCAGATGTAGCGGCAACGATTCATGCGGGGATCGATGCCGGGATCAACCTCATCGATACGTCGGCGTTTTACGGCGAAGGAAAATCGGAGGAAATCCTCGGCGAAGTCCTGGCCGGTGGATGGCGCGACAAGGTAATGATTGGCACGAAGGCGGGGCGAATCACCCACGACCGCTTCGACTTTTCGGCAGCCGGAATGCGGTCGTCACTCGAAGCGTCGTTGCGGCGGTTACGCACCGATCACGTGGAAGTTCTGTTGGCGCACGACATCGAATACGCCGACGACTACGAGCGGATCTTCACAGAAACGGCGGAGGTTTTGCACAAATTGAAGGCGGAGGGCAAGTGCCGTTTCGTCGGCATGTCGGCGTATCCGCTCGGGATATTGGCGCGGGCGATCGAGCGGTGCCAACTGGACGTCGTGATCTCGTATTGCCACTTCAGTTTGCAGAACACGCGGCTCATGACCGAACTGATGCCGGTTGCCGAACGCCACGGCGTCGGGGTGCTGAATGCCAGCCCGCTATCGATGGGATTACTCACCGAACAAGGGCCACCGGAATGGCACCCGGCGAACGGCGAGATTCGGCATGCGTGCCAGACGGCGGCCGCGAAGTGCCGAAGTCGCGGTTGGGACATTGCCGCACTCGGGATGCAATTTTGCTTCGCAGAAAGCCGAATCCCGAGCACGATCACTGGCACCGCCAAACGCAGCGAACTCGAAGCGAACCTGCGAACGCTCGCCGAACCCGCCAATTGGGACGGCATATTCACCGCCACCGACGCCCTAGCACTCGTTCGCGACCAAACGTGGACCAGCGGCCACTGGGTCGGATAAACCGCTTTCGGGGTGGCTTCTGGTACTCGATTCGATTACCTATTCTTTGTCTCACGTTGGCTACTCTTCCGAGGTTGGAATCATGGCTGAAATCGAACTGCCGAACCCGCACGAGGCAAAAGAGCGTGCCGAGGATCCGTTCACCAAGATGGTCGCGCTGTCCGTGGCGATTTACGCCGTCGTGTTGGCAATTGCCGCCGCCGGTGGGAACAACGCGGGCAAAGACATGCTGATGGAGCAACAAAAAGCGAGCAATAGCTGGGCGCAGTACCAATCGAAGGCGATCCGCGAAGCGCTATACATCAATGAGTCCGAGCGAATCGAGTGCTAGGGCGTCGGTGGCGGTGAATATGCCGTCCCAATTGGCGGGTTCGGCGAGCGTTTGCAGGTTCG
>JANXNT010001392.1 GCA_025353985.1 Limnoglobus sp. | reverse complement strand
TTTCAGTTTCGGCAACGCTTCCCGGAACGATTTTTTGACGTCCTTCACGGCCACGCGGTCTTGCGGTCGCGATGGCCCGGCGAGGCTCGATTCGACCGTACCCATGTCGAGTTCGAGAACGTCGGTGTAAGTCGCGGGGGGCGTGGTCGCATCGTGGAATAAGCCTTGCGCCTTGCAGTAGGCTTCGACGAGTGCGAGTTGTTCGTCGCTACGGCCGGTCTGGTGCAGGTACTTCAGCGTCTCGGCATCGACGGGGAAAATGCCGCACGTCGCCCCGTATTCGGGTGCCATGTTCGCGATCGTCAAACGATCCGCGAGCGCAAGTTCCGCGAGGCCCGGCCCGAAGAATTCGACGAACTTGCCGACGACGCCCTTCTTGCGCAGGATCTGCGTGACGGTGAGCACGAGGTCGGTCGCGGTCGTGCCCTCTTTGAGCTTCCCGGAGAGCTTGAAGCCGACGACTTGCGGGATGAGCATCGTCACCGGTTGGCCGAGCATCGCAGCTTCGGCTTCGATGCCGCCGACGCCCCAGCCGAGCACGCCGAGGCCGTTGACCATCGTCGTGTGCGAATCGGTGCCGACGAGCGTATCGGGGTAGGCTACACCGTCGTCGTTCACGAACACCGTGCGAGCGAGGAACTCGCAGTTCACCTGATGGACGATCCCCGTTTCCGGTGGCACCACCTGAAAGTTCCGGAAGGCGTTTTGGCCCCAACGCAGAAACGTGTAACGTTCCTGGTTGCGTTCATATTCGAGTTTCGTATTCTCCGCGAACGCCGATGGCGAACCGGCAACATCGACTTGCACCGAGTGATCGATTACGAGTTCGCACGGGATCAGCGGGTTGATTTTCGCCGGGTCGCCATTGAGGTTCCGCATCGCGTCGCGCATCGCAGCCAGATCGACGACGCACGGCACACCGGTGAAGTCTTGCAGTAACACGCGGGCGGGGCTGAAGGCGATCTCCGCATCCGGCTCCAGCTTCGGGTTCCAGTTCGCCAATGACTCGATATCCTTCTTGCGAACCGAGAGGCCGTTCTCGGTGCGGAGCAGGTTTTCGAGCAGGATCTTCAACGAGAACGGCAGATTTTTCGCTGCGGGAAACTGTTGCTCGAAGGCGGCGAGTTTGTAAATCGTGTAAGTTTTGGCACCGACGGTGAGTTCGGATCGCGTCGCGAAGCTATTGGTCATGGTGATTTCCACGTGAGAGCGGTAGCGCCTGTGAGTGTATTGTTGAACTGGGACGGCAGACGGCAACCGAAGAAAAACGCCCGTAGCCATTTTGCTACGGGCGAGCGGTGAGTTTCCGTGAATTCAAAGCAGGATTTTTATCCGCGGAGTTCGCAGAGCACGCGAAGAATACAAAAATCAATTCTTAATCCTGATCTCCGCGTACTTTGCGTCCTCTGCGGTTAATATTTTATTCTTTTATAATCCACTTCACTTTTTGCCGTCGGTGTTGCCGATTTTCTCGAAGTACTCTTTCACAGCGGCTTGGGCATCGCGCGGCAGGCGTTGTGTATCGATCGCTTGCGGGGCTTCCTGTGCGGCTTGCTTGATGTCCTGGCCCATCTCGGATGCGGAGCGTTTCGTGAATGCCGGACCGCGAACGGTGCCGCCGTAGCTCTTCTTGCCGCGCGGGTCGAACAGCCCGC
>JANXNT010001389.1 GCA_025353985.1 Limnoglobus sp. | reverse complement strand
TTCTCCCGAGCCTTTTTTCATGGAAACGCCAACCTCTCCCGAAACGACTCCCGTGTCTGCTCCACCGCTACCGGTTCGCCGGGCGGGTGGGCGGCGCGTGTTGCCGCAGACACTCACGCCGACGCTGTGGCTGCTGCTGTTTTTCACGTTCTTCTGCGTGGCCGTGCTCGGGGCGAGCGGTGCGTATCTGAGTGCCGTGAGCTTGCTGGAATGGTTCAACAAGTCTCGCGGGGCGAGTTTCTCGACGACGTTCACCTTGTGGATGTTCCTCAGTCACGGTGCGGTCGGTATTGCGATCTTCGTGCCGTTCGTCGTGTTCGCACTTTGGCACATGCGTAAAGGCCTCAAGATCAACAACCCCGCCGCGATCCGGCGTGGCCTCTGGCTTACCGGCATCGGTATGGTCATCGGCGTCACCGGGTTCGCGTTGTTTCAGTTCGACGGTCTGCCACAATTGCCTACTGGCACAATTTCGCGTTCCGCCGTTTACTGGCTGCACGTCGCGTTGCCCGTGATGTCGATTTACGTCTACGTCGCGCACCGTCGTAAGGGGCCGAACATCCGTTGGCGTTACGCGAAAATGTGGGCGATGGGCGTCGTTGCGTTCGTGGGCGGCATGATGGTTTTGCACAGTCAATCGCCCGCGAAGTGGTTTGCCGTCGGCCCGAAAGACGGCGACAAATACTTCCACCCCTCCGAGGCCCGCACCGCCGACGGCAAGTTCATTCCCGTCGAATCGCTGAACTCCGACACCTACTGTATGCAGTGCCACAAGGAGATTTACAACGATCACCTGCACTCCGCACACAAGTTCAGTTCGTTCAACAATCCCGCATACTTGTCCAGCGTACTCGAAACGCGCAAAGTCGCACTCAAGCGAGATGGCAACGTCAAGGCGAGCCGCTGGTGTGCGGGTTGCCACGATCCCGTGCCGTTCTTCTCGGGGCTGTTCGACGACCCGACATTCGACATGGAAAAGCACGTGACGGGCCATGCGGGCATCACGTGCGTGGCGTGCCATGCGATATCCGAAGTTCACAGCACGACGGGCAATGCCGCATACACGATCGATTCGCCCGACCACTACCCGTTCGCGTTCAGCAGTAGCGACACGATGCGAATGCTCAGCAATCAGATCATCAAGGCGAAGCCGGACGTTCACAAGAAATCGTTCCTGAAGCCGTTGCACAAGACTGCCGAGTTCTGTTCGACGTGCCATAAAGTGTCGCTGCCGGTCGAACTCAACCATTACAAGGACTTCCTGCGCGGGCAGAATCACTACGATTCGTTCCTGCTCAGTGGCGCATCGGGGAATGGGGCACGCAGCTTCTATTACCCACCGAAGGCGAGCGCGAATTGCTCGACGTGCCACATGAACCTGAAGCCCGCCGGCGACCCGAACGAGAACTTCGCTGCCCGCGATTTCGATGGCACCGGCGTTCGCAAAAACCACAACCACCTGTTCCCCGCCGCGAACACCGGCCTACCGACGCTGTTGAAAAATGACCCGCGCTACGCGCATCTCTCCGAAGGCTTCGATAAGGCGATCCGCGAACACAGCGACTATCTGCGCGGCACCGATCCCGATGGCAAAGACAAGAAGCTCCGCATCGACCTGTTCGCGATCAAGGATGGCGCAACGACCGACGCGGAGAAGCTGATCGCGCCGTTGCGGCCGAACTTGCCGAAGCTGAAACCGGGCCAGTCGTATACCGTCGAAGTCGTGATTCGCACGTTGAACATCGGGCACCACTTCAGCCAAGGCACCGTCGATTCGAACGAAATCTGGGTGGACTTCCAGGCGAAGAGCGGCAGCAAGGAAATCGCACGCAGCGGCGCTCTCAGCGGACCGAACGACACCGGCGAACTCGACAAATGGGCGCACATGATTAACGTCCACATGCTCGACCGCGACGGTAACCGCATCAATCGCCGCAACCCACAGGACATCTTCACGCCGCTCTACGATCACCAAATTCCACCGGGTGCCGCCGTAGTCGTCCACTATCGGCTCGATGTGCCGAAAGACCTGACCGCGCCGATCGACCTGAACGTGAAGCTGCGTTACCGCAAGTTCGACTACGAGTACATGAGCATCGTGCACAAGGGCGGCGAGGTACCCGCGTTGCCGATCGTCGATATTTGCGAAGACAAAGTGACGCTGCCTGTCGAAGGCGTTGCGGTCGAAGTGCCCGCTCAAACCTCGAAGATCGCCGCCGGGTGGCAACGCTGGAACGACTACGGTATCGCCAACCTCATCGAAGGTGGCGTCGGCGCGCGGAAGGGCCACTTCCGTCAAGCCGAGGCTGCGTTCCAGAAGTTGCTGACGCTCGATGCCCCCGATGCGGTGTCGCACGCACACATGAACCTTGCACGCGTGTACATCGACGAAGGCCGCCTCGACGATGCGGCACGCCACCTGAAACTTGCCGGGGATGCAAAGGCCCCGTGGTGGACGCTGTCGTGGTTGACCGCCGTCGTCAACAGCGAACGCGCAACCAAGGAAGGCCTCGATGCTGCGATCCCCGACCTCGAGAAAATCGTCTCGCCGGGCAGCCACCAGCCATCGGATCGCGGGTTCGACTTCACGAAGGATTACATCATTCAGAACCTGCTCGCGAACCGCTTGTTCAAGCGACGCGAGTTCGAACCTGATGGCTCCGATGCACAACGGCAGTACGTGTTGCGGGCGGTGGCATCTGCACAGAAAGTCCTCGCGCTCGATAGCGAAGACGTGCAGGCCCACGACCTATTACGCCAAGCCTACGGGTATCTGTCCGGTTCGGGTGGCCCCGAATCGACTGGCACCACCGAGCCGAACTTGATCGACCTGCCGGTGCTGGCGAAGCAGTTCGCCGATGCGAAACTGCCGAAGCCAGAGCGAATGATTTTCGCGGCCCGACTCATCGAGGGTCTCGACGGGTTAGCCAAGCGAGCGCCGCAAGCCGACCAGCCGAAGATCGCGACACTGCGCGGCATTCTGAAGGAAGTCCGCCCCGCATTTGACGACAAAACCGATCCGGAATTCACCGCAACAACCGCCGCACTGCTTTCGGCACTCCACCGCGAATTTCACCTGATGTACAAGCCCGACGAAATCGCACGATCGACCGCCACGCGAATCTATCGCGAGAAAAACCCGATCGCCAACTATGCGGCCCGCGACCGGGTCATATACCCGACGACACCGACGCACCGCGAAACGATCCTCGGCGGCGGCGAACTGTCGGCGAAGTAGGCGAGCGGAGCGGATCGGTTCGTTTATCGTTCTCACTCCGACCTCCCTCGGGTTCTCGATTATGCCTAGTTGGAAGTGGATGTTGCCTGCCGCGTTGCTGCTCGTTGCGGGCGGCGGTGTCGGTTACTGGTATCTCTCGCAACCGGTTGCGAAACCGATACCTCCGGAAATCGCGAAGCCGATCGTGCAGTCGAAAATCGATGTGCCAAAGGTCGCGTTTGCGGATGTCACTGCGGCGGCGGGTATTACCTTTCGGCACGTCAACGGCTCCGTTGGCAAGAAACTGTTACCCGAGACGATGGGCGGTGGCGTGGCGGTCATCGACTTCGACAATGATGGCAAGCAAGATCTGCTGTTTGTCAATTCCTGTCCGTGGCCCGGCCATGCCACGATGCCGCGAAGCACGCCGGTGCTGTACCGCAATCGCGGCGATGGCACCTTCGAAGATGTCACCGTGAAGTGTGGCCTCGATGTCGAAATGTACGGCATGGGCGTCACCGTCGGCGACTACGACAACGACGGTTTCCCGGACTTGTTCATCAGTTGCATCGGCAAGCATCATCTGTTTCACAACGAAGGCGGCAAGGGGTTCCGCGATGTCACCCCGGAAGCGGCCGTCGGCGGGCCTGCCGATTTGCCGAACTGTTCGTGGGACGAGTTCTTGAAGTGGGACAAACCGATCCCGTTCGGCGCGTCGTGTACGTTCGTCGATTACGATGGCGATGGCTTGCTCGATCTCTTCGTGTGCCATTACGTGAACTGGTCGCCGCGTGCGGACCTCGGCGTCAGCACCACGCTCGGCGGAGTCAGTCGCGCGTTCGTTGGCCCCGCCGAATTCGATGGCAGCCAGTGTAGCCTCTACCGCAATATCGACGGCAAGCGCTTCGAAGATGTCTCCGTCGCGGCCGGCGTACTTGTGACTTCGCTCGATGGCACGGGGCCGAAAGCCAAAGCCCGCGCGATGGGCAAATCGCTCGGCGTCGTCGTCTGCGATCCGGACGAAGACGGCTGGCCGGACCTCATGGTGTCGAACGACAAAGTGCGGAACTTTTTCTTTCACAACGTCGCCGGGCCGGATGGCACCCGCGTGTTCAAGGAAATGGCCGACGACGTCAGCGCATCGTACGCCGATGCGGGTGTCGTGCGCGCGGGCATGGGCATCGATTGGGGCGAATACGCACCGGGGAAGTCCGCGATCCTGATCGCGAATTACGCACAAGAATCGAACACATTCCTGCGGGTCAGCAACAAACGGCCACTGCGGTTCAACGATGCCGCACTCGGAGTCGGCTTACTCGGCCCAAGCCGCGGACCGCTGAAGTTCGGCGCGATCTTCCTCGACTACGACAACGATGGCCGCCTCGATTT
The DNA here is from genome assembly GCA_025353985.1 of Limnoglobus sp. Taxonomy (GTDB): domain Bacteria; phylum Planctomycetota; class Planctomycetia; order Gemmatales; family Gemmataceae; genus Limnoglobus. Next base: position 740 of record JANXNT010001389.1, on the reverse strand, counting down.
ACTCACTTGCAACGGCCACATCGAACCGGACATCACGAAGATAGTCGGCGGCCAAACCTTCGAGCAACCGATCCAACTTTTCTGGAACACCGGCGAAGCGACGCGCACGTTCGAGCCGGTCGAAGCGGGCAGTAACAGCGAGACACTGTTCCGACCGCTCGTCGGTCGTGGCGTGGCCACGGTCGATTTCGACAACGATGGCGATGCGGACATCGTGCTCGCCGGCAACGGCGGACCGGCACGTCTACTGCGGAACGATCAGGCGCTCGGCAACCACTACATCCGCCTGACATTGAACGGCGACGGCAAGCGCTCGAACCGTTCGGCGATCGGCGCGGTCATCACCGTCGAAGTCGGCGACCGCACGATTCACCGCCAAGTCGCCGGCGCACGCGGCTACCTCAGCCAGAGCGAATTCCCCGTAACCGTCGGCCTCGGCACCGCGACCAAAATCGACAAAATCACCGTCCGCTGGCCCGGGAAAGCCAGCACCGAACCGCAAGTCTGGACAAACCTCGCCCCGGATCGCTCGTGGACTTTGACCCACGGCGAACCGGCGGCGAAGTGAGAGACAAACGAAAAAGCCCAGGGAAGGCTATCCCCCAAGTGACGTGAAGTTGCACTTGACGGGTTTTCTGGGCCATCTCGGTTCGGGTTCACCAGTTGTGTCAAAGGCACAGATGTGTCATTTCGACATGGGAATCCTCGCCATCGAAACCGTTGTCGTTCTTGGTTTTCGG
>JANXNT010000595.1 GCA_025353985.1 Limnoglobus sp. | reverse complement strand
ACCAACCCGTATTTGCCGCACAATTACGAACCACACACGATTGTCTACACCGGCACGCACGACAACGACACAACGAACGGTTGGTGGTCCACACTTGCAGAGCACGATCGAAAGTTCTTCACCGATTACATCGGGAAAGACATCGTCGAACCGTCGTGGGAAATGATTCGACTCGCGTGGTCGTCGGTCGCTCGCCTCGCGATTGCCCCGCTCCAGGACATGCTCAGCGTAGGCAGCGAAGCCCGCATGAACGTCCCCGGCAAAGCGGATGGCAACTGGAAATGGCGTTTCGAATGGTCACAGTTTCCGCAAGGCGTCACCGAACGCCTCGCCGAAATGACCGCACGTTACGGTCGGTAAAAAAAAGATTTAACCGCCGAGGGCGCAGAGAACGCAGAGAGAAGATAAGGATTGATTTCTATCTTCTTTGCGAACTCATCTTACTCTGCGGTTAAAATCTTTAGTCTTTAATCTACTTCCCATACTCGTCTTTCCACTCTTCGTACCATGCCATCTGAATCGCTTCGAGGCGTTTTTCGTTGGAATCGCTGGCTTTTCCGACGAAGTCTTCGAGGTCGAGCACCCACTTGTGCATATCGGTGAACCGCACGCTAAGCGGGTCCAACGTGTCGTATTTCTCGAACAGCATCTCGCCGACCTCGCGCGCATTTTCCCAAGTTAAGCTCATCGCAAATCTCCTTAAAGTTCGTTCGCTGTCAACAGTTCCACTCTCGGTACCACGGCAGTTTTGTCGATGAGTGCGGGCCAGTAGCCGAGGACTTCGCGGACTTGCGGGCGGCCCGTCGTGTAGCCGGTGACGCCGGGGTATCCGGAGGTAACGAGCGGCGCAAACTCTTTCGTGAATCGCTCGACTGAAGCGATGTTCGGGTCGCGGACAGCGACGCGCAACACGACCTCGGCGGGGTCCGATTGCGTGGCGACCACGCCCGGCACGCAGCTACCAGCACCGAGTGTTTCGATTAGTGAATGCTCGAAACTCACACCCGCTCGCTTTAGACGTTCGAGCAGGATCGCACCGCATTTCCGCGCTTTCACTGCGGCGTTAGGGCCAAAAATCACCAGCGTGCCCGATGCCGTGAAGCCATCACGAATCGCCACGGAGACTTTGTAACTGTCGGTAGCTGGGCGACCGGAACTCCATGTAACCGTGACTTCATCGGCGGCAGATTGTTGAAGTTGCACGGTGGTAAAATCGGCAACGACATCGGGTGTCAGGTAACGTGCCGGGTCGGCGACTTCGTACAGAAGTTGCTCGCTGACGGTCTCGATGTTGATAGTCCCACCGCTGCCGTGCGGTTTTGAGACGGTGAAGTTGCCATTCACGCGGACTTCGACGATCGGATAGCCGACGGTTTCGAGGTGCGTCGAATCGTCGGCGTTCATCCACAACCCGCCTGTTACTTGCGCGCCACACTCGATGAGGTGCCCCGCCACGGTGCCAGCCGCCAGTTGATCGATGTGCGTCCAACCGAACTCGTGAATGAGCGGGCCGAGCGTCAAGGATGCATCCGCTACGCGGCCAGTGATGACGATCTTCGCACCCATTCCGAGCGCCTGTGCGATCGGCACGGCACCGAGGTAGGCGTTCGCACTGACCACGCGCTGTCGCACATTCGCCAGTGGCTCGCCGGTATCGAGATGATTGAGCGCGTGGCCATTCGCGAGAAGTGCATCAAGGTTAGGCATCAAATCATCGCCCGAAACGACCGCGATACGGTGCGAATTCAGCCCGTGCTTCGCAACATTCTCTGCGACTTTGCGGGCACAAGCATGCGGGTTCATGCCGCCAGCATTGGTGACGATTTTCAGTTTTGGCTGCGTCGCCAGAATCGGCGTGAGGCGATCCACGACACCCAGAAAATCGCTGGCGTACCCCAACGTTGCATCGCGTTGTTTCGTCTTCGCGAGGATCGACATCGTCAGTTCAGCGAGATATTCGAGCGTGAGATAATCGAGTCGGCCGTCAGCGGCGAGCCGGATCGGGGCATCGACGCTATCGCCCCAGAAACCACAGCCGTTGCCGATGCGTACACTGTTCACGCCCATTCCTCGAAATTCGCTGAGTTTTCGATTGCTCGACGCATGTCGAACAGTTACAACGGTGGTATTCTATAACGCCAGTTTTTCTTCACGTTACAGGTGCCTGCCGATGTGCAGACTGCCCGCACTCCTGATTGCCATCGTTTGCGTGATCCCCACGTTTTCTC
>JANXNT010001316.1 GCA_025353985.1 Limnoglobus sp. | reverse complement strand
GTGACCGATTTCACTACTCGACACCCGCGATTCTTCACTCTTTTTCTCGCCACTCACCACTCGCCACTCGCCACTCTTTTTTTCACTCTTTTTCTCGCCACTCACCACTCGCCACTCGCCACCAGAGCGAAGCGCCTCGACCGTTAGCCAAATGCGCCCGCCTTCCTCCGTGTACTTTGCGGCGTTTGTGAGAAGATTCACGATCACTTGCTCGAGACGGCCAGCGTCGGCGTCGAGCCAGATGGGTTCGGGGGGCACGTTGACGATGAGGGTGTGGCGGCGTTGCTCCATCATTGGAAAGGTGGTTTCGACGGCGCGCTCGATGATGCCGCCGATGACGATGCGCTCTTTGCGCAGGTGGACGCGGCCCGTTGTGATGCGCGAGACTTCCATGAGGTCGTCGACGAGGCGCGTGAGTTGGCCGACTTGTCGCTCGATGACGTCGCGAGCCTGTTTTTGCAGTGCATCTTCGTTCGATTGCAATCGCAGTAGGTGTACGGCGTTCGAGATCGGCGCAATCGGGCTACGGAGTTCGTGGCTGAGCATCGCGAGGAATTCGTCTTTGCGGCGATGCAAGTCCGCGAGCGCTTCCGTCTGTTCTTGCAACTTCACTTCGGCGAGTTTGCGTTCGGTGATGTCGTAAAAATAGCAGACGACGCCAAACTGCCCGTCGGGCAGGGTGATGCGCTCAATTTTCCAATCGTACGACTCGACGTAGGCATTATCTTGGCGCTGTTCGCTGAAGTTCCGCATGGCGAACGGCTCGCCGGTTTCGAGCGTGTGATGGAAGCGACCGATCACCATCCGAACGAACTCTTCGGGCCAGAGTATCGACATGATTTCTTCGAAGTCGCGGTCGATCAGCGGGTGAATGTTGCGGAAGACCTTCTGCGCGGCGGCACTGACTTTCATCATGCGAAACTGCGCATCGACGATATACAGGCCAAACGGCGAGCTCTCGATCAGATTGTTAAACGTGTCGTGATTCTGCTGCAACTGCATTTCGGCGCGTTTGCGTGCGGTAATATTGTCGTGGACGATCACGACGCGAACCGGCCCCGGGCTTTCGAACCGCGTGACCCGCATCATGTACCAACGCTGAGCCGTTAGCGAATGACACGGATATTCCAGTTCAAAAGCCGTGCGTCGCCCGTCGATCACATCGCGAATTCCCTCGGTACAGGTGGGTAAATTGCATTCTTCGGGCGCGATTTGCACCTCGTCCACGAGGTAGCTGGACCCGACACCGTAGTTGGCCGCGGCGAATTGGTTCTCGTCCGCAAACCGTCGCCAGGCTTCGTTGACTTCGAGGATCGTGCCGGATTCGTCCAGTACGGCGATTTGGCCTGATAAAGCATCGAGCGACGACCGTAGGAATCGCTGCGATTCCTGTAATATTTCCTCGACGTGCTTGCGGTCGGTGATGTCGCGGATCGCGGCGGTGAC
>JANXNT010001306.1 GCA_025353985.1 Limnoglobus sp. | reverse complement strand
TGCCGTGTGAACCTATGGAGTCACCACGGCACGCTAACGCCGTGCCGCTCGCCGGGCGCGTGTCTGTGCGTGAAACGACTATATTTTAATACGCAAGACATTATAGGAAGCCGCTACGACCTCTTCGGGGTCGGTGAAAATGGGCGATTAGCCCCAGGTGCGCGAAACGCGACCTGGGGCTAATCGTCATAATTCCGTTGGTATAAAAACCAGTACCCGGACAATCCTAAAACACCCTCAATTGTAACTTCACATCACTTGAAGTTACTCACGACTTCGCGGCAGTTCGCGAACGCAACGTTTCGACGAAGCGTGCGTGTTCATCGGAATGAATTCCTTGCATCAGCGTCGCCAACAACGCCTGCCTGTCTCGTTGCAGTAGTGCCTTCGCGTTCATCCAGAGTCCGGGGAACGCGACGCTTTTGTGGATGCCATGTTCGTCGGGTTGTTGCCGTTCGAACAGGCCGTCGCGTAGCAAAAACCAGTCGATCGCTTCGTCGTGAGTTCGCCACACGATGTACTCCGTGACGCCTTTTCGCTGATAAGCGAGCATTTTTCGGTTAAGATCAATGCTCGCCGTCGTCGTCGCGATCTCGGCTACCAAATCGGGTGCGCCGTCGATGTAGCTATCGACGAAGGCGACGCGACCGCCGAATTCGGGCCGCACGAACATACTCACATCGGGTTGCGGTTCGGTGCGATCGTCCAGGCGAACGGTGGCATTATCCCCCACCGTGACTTCGAGTGTGGCGAACCAATACTGGATGAAGCAGCCGATCAAAATCGCGTGCGGTTCCGCGTGATCGATCGTCACAGCCGGTGGCATGTAGACTTCTCCGTCGATGAGTTCGGCTTTTTTGACGTGCGGCATCGCGGTGTAGCGTCGCTCGAACTCATCGCGCGTGAGTCGGTCGCCCGATGCGAGTTTGGGGATGGCCCGCGCGTTTGCGAGTGTCGAACTCATGGAAACGGCTCGATGGGTAAGGTGGAAAGCTGGTCGAAGTTTGCGGGGCGTGCGCCGAGGACGATCTGCGTTTGTACGTCGTCGTTTCCGCGGCGGACCGTCACTTTGATGATCGTTCCGGGGCGCATACCGCCGATGAGTTGACGCACTTCCTCGAACTCTTGCGGCTGAAGCGGCCCGACTTTCACGAGCGAATCGCCCGCTTTCATTCTCGCATTCGCGGCCGGCGTGTTCGGCTCGACGACGCTCAATGTCATCGTGCCAGAGGTGACGCGCACGCCCAGATAGCCTTGCCCGAACGGGTCTGGGGGCGGCGATTTCGGCACGGGGGCCGCCACCGCAGTCGCGGCAAAAAACATCGCGATCATCAATGACCGCACCATATCACGGCCTCCAGTGGCAACAGATTACAGGCCGTAAAACTTTGCGGCGTTATCGTGCAACAGCTTCTTCTGATCGGCCTCAGGGCGGCCTTTAATAATCACTTTTAGTGCCGTCAGCCAGTCCTTGTACGTTCCGGCGAGTAAAACCACCGGCCAATCGCCGCCGAACATCACGCGGTCTGGACCGAACGTGTCGAGAATGTGATCGACGACGGGGGCGATGTCGTCGGCCTTCCACATGCCCTTTTCCCAGCCGTTCGCGAGGAAGCCGGACACCTTGCACACGGTGTTCTTCTTCGCTGCGATCGCGGCCGTGCCCTTCTTCCACGCCTCGGTTTGGGCGGCGGTGAAGTCTTTGCGCGGGTTGCCGCAGTGGTCCAAAATGAACCGCGTGCCGGGGCATTCGTCGATCAGTTTCGCAAAGTCCGGCAGTTCCGCCGGGCGTAGGCACAAGTCATAGCTCAGGCCGAGGTCGCCCAGAAGCTGTATCCCTTTCACGAATTTCGGATCGAGGCAATACCCGGCGGGCGTGCTGTCCACGTGCAATACTTGGCGAATGCCCTTGATGTACTTGCTACCCTTGAACGGCGTAACGTACTTCGCGAATTCGTCCGAGTTCGGTCGCCCCGAAACGACGGCGGCACACGTCGGCGTTTTTTCGCTCTTGCACAGTTCAAGCAGGAAATCGACTTCCTTCTGCTGCTGTTCGGGCACCACGTCGACTTCCATGTACACCGCTTTCACGACGTTCAGCCCCTCGGTGGCGCTGGCATACTCCTTCGGCGTGAAGTTGTGATCGAAATCGCTCCCCGCCTTCAGCCAGCCGAGTTTGAACTGCGTTAGATCCCACAAATGCTGGTGCGTATCGATCACGGCAGGCATAGCAACAGTTTCCTTGGCGGTGAGGGTGGCCACCGCGAGCGGTGCGACGGCGGTTGCGGCCAAAAAATCGCGACGGTTCATGTGAAGTCCTCGTAGAATTGCGTTCGATTGTAACATCTTCGCACTCTCTTGTGTAGTTTAACCCAATACCGTTGTCGCACCACCTGCTGTTTTTTATCGGAACCGATTCACCATGCCTTTGCGAGTTCTCATCACCGGGTCGGCAGGACGCTTAGGGCGGGCCGCCGTCGCGGAGCTTTTAGCCCGCGGCCATCACGTCATCGGTTTCGACCGCGTGCCAACGCCGGGGCTTCGCGATTCTATCGTGGCGAACGTCACCGATGCGGCGGCGCTGGAAGCGGCGGCGGCCGATGTCGATTGCCTCATCCACCTGGCCGCCTCGCCGGACGATGCGAAATTCCCACGCGGCAACCCACCCGACGATGGAGACAATTTCATCGACGAACTCGTGCCGAACAACGTGATGGCACCGTATTACGTGATGGAAGCCGCACGCAAAGCGAACGTCGGTCGCGTGATTCTGGCCAGCACCGGTCAAGTCGTCGATGGCCACCTTCGCGCCGGTCGAATTCCCGTGAATGGCGCGACTCCACCCGACCCGCGCTACCTGTATGCGTGTACCAAAGTCTTCCTCGAAGCGCTCGGGCACGTTTACGCCAAACAGCA
>JANXNT010001303.1 GCA_025353985.1 Limnoglobus sp. | reverse complement strand
GATCAGCAACTCACGCACTCCGGCGCGTTCCTCGGCACCGTGCTATTTGCATCCCCGGAGCAGATTCGCGGGCAGGAAGTCGGCTACGATTCGGATGTCTACTCCGTCTGCGCGACGCTGTATTATCTGCTCGTGGGCAAGGCTCCGTATCAGCACGAAAGCATCACGGCGGCACTCGCACGGGCGATCTCCGAACCGGCACCGACGATCCGCGACAAACAACCCGATGTCTCGCGTGCGCTTCAGCGAATCGTTCGCCGTGGCCTCGACCGCGACCGGACCCGTCGCTGGAACACGCTCGAAGAACTCCGTAACTCGCTCAAGGAACTCCTGTCCTCGGAGCAACTGCCAGCGCGAACCCGCTCGATTCTCGCGGCGTATCTCATCGACTGCCTCATCATCCTGATCCTCGTGCAAATCCCGATCGAATTGTTCGAATTGAACCTGTTTGGCTGGCAGAAAACGTCGATCTGGCAGGCGCTCGACCCGTTCGTCTGGGTCGGCAGCCTCAGTTACTTTGCCATTCTCGAAGGCCTGTTCGGCATGACCGTGGGCAAATACGCACTGCGGATTCGCGTGTCTCGTATCGGACTCGGCGGCCCGCCCGGCGTGAAGGTGGCCGCGATCCGTGCGTTACTATTTTCGGTGATCTGGCTACTCATCGCGAGTTTGTGTATCGCGTTGCTAACGTATAAGAAATTTGGCCCGATCCTCGCGTTGATCGTCTTCGTGTGCGGGTTATGCGCGGTCGTCTACCCGATGTTTCGCCGTCGCGATTTTTGTAGCTGGCACGATGTTCTCAGCGGGTGTCGCATCGTGCAATGCGGGCGGCTGCCGCATCAGGTGCGCTTGCTCAGCCAGTATCCGAATCCGCTCGAACTTCCTGTGAAAAAGCCACACGGTTTGCCGAGCGAAGTCGGTGGTTTCGTCGTTCGCGGCGAACTCCCGCACAAGGCACTCGGCGAACGGTTGTGGCTCGCCGAAGATACCTCGTTGCACCGCCGCGTCTTCCTCTGGCTGAAGCCGATTGCCGCCGTCGCCAGCAATGTCGCCGAATCGCCCGTACGGCCGACGCGGCTCCGGTCCGTCGGCTGGGGCGAGCACGAATGGAACGGCGAAACCTTCGAGTGGACCGCGTACGTCGTCCCCTCCGGTTCGCCACTCGTCGATGTCGTCACCGCCGACAAACCGCTCTCGTGGCCCGACGCCCGATTGCTGTTAGAACAAGTCGTCGAGGAACTCATCACCGCAGAAACGGACGGCACATTACCGCCACGGCTCGGGATCGATCAACTCTGGGTCGAAGCAACGGGCCGCATCCATCTGCTCGAATTCCCGATCCCCACCGGTGCGGAACTCCCCGTGAGCGCCACGACGCCAATCGGCCTGATTCGGCAGGTCGCTACGCTCGTTCTCGAAGGCAAGCCGCGCGAAGACGGCGGGCGTATCCTCGCGCCGTTGCCGTCTCATGCCTCGCGGACCACAGACAAGTTATTCGATGCCGCTGCGCCGTTCGAAGATGTTTGCGAAGTGCAAAAAGAGTTGGCCGATAGCCACGCCAACCAGCCGAAAGTGACGACCAGTATGCGCGTCGTTCACATCGGTTACGTAGGCTTGCTATCCGGCGTCGGCGTCGTGATGCTACTCGCCCTGATCGTCGGCTACCCGTTTCTGATCGCACTACGTGAGACAAGTCTCGCCAATTCCTACAAGACGATGCTAACCGGATTAGACTCAGCAGAGGTCGTGCAAAAATGGTCGGCCGCATCGCCGATAATGCATGAAGAACTCTCGCCGGAACGGATCGAACATCTGAAAGTCCAACTACATACTTCGCACGAACATTTTCGCGACAGCGGAATTCACCGCACGAAAACACTCACCGCACCCGAACGTTGGTTGCTGCAATCCTCGACGAACGACGACCCCGAAACTCCCGACGATCCCCGCGACATGCCGATCCGCGTCGTTGGGGAACTCACGAAGTTGAGTTCGCAGCCCCTCGTAAGCGACGCCCCATCGGGCCGCCGATCGATCATGACTTTGTCCGTAATTGTGCTTGGTTTCATCGCCTTTGCGTTCGCACTGCGGGGCGGCCTTTCGTACCAACTCTCCGGCATCTCGCTCGTCACCCGCGACGGCCGCCCCGCCGGCCGGGTTCGTTGCGCCTTACGCGAATGCCTAATCTGGCTCCCGTTCCTATTCGCGCTCGGCGTGCTACTCGCGATCCAACTGTTGCGCCCCGACTGGTTCTTCGGCCGAATGATTTTCTCCGGCATCGCCGTCGGAATCCCAATCGCCAGCGCCGTCCTCGGCGCACGCTTCCCCGAACGCGGCCCCCACGACCGACTCGCAAAAACCTACCCCGTGCCAATGTGATCGAAATGCAGAGTTCGATGTCTGTGCAAGCTCGAGCGGAAAACGGGTATACTGAAGGAAAAGGAGGATGAGAGATGAGTACAGCCACCGAAGGAATTGCAGTTTCGATCGAGGATTCGATCAAATCGAATCCGGCATTGTTCAAAGCGGTGACAAATGCAACCGAATTATTTGAATCTGGCCTCGATCACATCGATCTCAAGGCGCAGATCAAGGCGATCCACCCCGCCATTCGCTGGTCTGTTAACGAAGAACAGATCTTGCAACTCGAATATCGAGAGGAACTTCCGGACGAAGTTCCATACCAAAACAGGAGCAGAATTCCTGTTGCACAGATGCTCGATGCTGTGGACCGAAAATCTTTGATCTTACAGTTGCTACAATCCGTGAACGATCGTCGTTATCGCAGCGTTATTACAAAGTTCAAACAGATGATTCAAGAACGAGAGGAGGCAGAAGCGAATGGCTAGTGAGACGACCCCAACACAGTTAGCACAGAAAGCTTTAAACGCGATCGAGGTGCTGGAAACCAAGCTCACATACTTTCAACAGGTTGTAGCCAACGCCGAACTCTCGAAGCACCGCGAACGAACCGCTGTCCTTGAGAATCAAGTCTCGCAACTCATTGCCCTGATGGAAGAACACAAGCCAACCCGCGCCGATGCGGAAATACTCGGCGCTCTGAAGATACGCATGACCCAACTCGAAGAAGAGAAGAAACGCGACCAAACGCGGGTATTTCAAGTCATGATTCTCTTCCTCGGCGGCATCATCACACTCGCCATTCAGATCGTCCTGCTCTTCTTCAAGAAATAATAGTTGCCAGTATTTCCTGCATAAACATGCGCACGGCCGCAATCCGATCCCTACTTCGCTGCGTCCTCGCCGCCGAATGGGTAACCGTCGTTCAGCACGGGGCCGAGTCCGAGTTTCGGGTCGTCGAGGTCGGCCTTCAGCACGACGCGGAATAGCCACTTCTTCAGGTCGTCGGGTTTAACGTTACCGAGCGTGGCGAGTTGATCGTGAACGAGTTTCCGGCGCACCGTTTCGTTGACCAACACATCGAATTTGAGATCTTCACGGTTCGCCAAATCGCCACCATTCGGGGTCGCAGAAACGAACGGTCGCCCCGCAAGTACCGCTTCGATTGGGCCTTCGATTCCCGCATAAAGTGGCTTGCTACTGCCGCCGAAGCCACCTTGACCACCGCCACCAAAAGCCGCATGGCCACCATTGCCGCCGCCAAATCCCGCACCGCCGCCGAATGCCACACCGCCTCCGCCAAAGCCACCTTTGCCTCCGCCGCCCGTCATCCCGATGGCCGCGACTCGCGGCGGTACCGCCTTGGCCAACGCCAAGGCTCGCTTGACGTGATACGCCTTCAATTTCGTCTGCCGCTCTTCCACTGAGACTTTCGCTAAATCATTCGCCAACGTGGCCAATAATGCAAGTTGCTCGCGATACGGAACCGGCGTATAGATGCCAGGCAGCACATCGTGGATCGTACCCTCGGCATCGCAAACGTACGTCGCGACATTGCCTTGGAGCGTACGCATGACCTTCGTGCCGTTGCCAAAATCGATCGTGACGAGTGGAGCGGGGCGAACGCTGACCCATACGGGTTCGAACGTGGCGTCGATAAACTTCGCGACCTCGGTATTGGAGAACAACACGGTTCTCGCGAGGCGGGCGTTGGTTCAGCAAAACTGATGATCGAGTTGACCCATCATCTGAAACACAAGCACCGGCTTTTTCGACAATTTCGCCGCAGCGAGCGCAACCTCCGGCGTCGCGTGCCAGTGAACCTTCCCCGGCTCGACCGACGGATTCGCAGGCTTCGCTTCGGCGGTCACCACCGGTAATCGCTCGACGAGAGGCATCGCCATCGTGACCGGAGCGGGTGCAACAAACATCCCGTAAACCAAGCCCACAGCCAGCACCCCGCCAACGAGGAACAGACCGATTCGACCCAATCGACTGAACATGGGATTTCTCCTGCGAAGTGTCCAAAAGCATCGACACATTCAGGAGTATAACAGATATTTTGCCGATGGTTCCGTACGTTACCAGCCCGTTGCACAAACGGGGATTTGCCTGCGGACCGCTTAAGTAGGATTAAGAATTACTTCTTCTTCTTCGGTGGTAGTTTCTTCGATTTCAACAGCAAGTCGCGGTTGAAGTGGGCCTTCTCTTGCAGTTCAGCGGGAGCATCGGTCATGTTGATCACGGCTGTGTAGTCGTCAATCGCACGTGTCACATCCTTCGCGTCTCTACTCTCGCTGTAGGCGACGCCGCGGTTTAAGTAAGCATTCGCCAATTGCTCGACAGGGGCATCGGGCATATCGATCACGGCGGTGTAGTCGGTGACCGCAAGTTTCACATCTCCAGCCTGCCCACGCTTGACATAGGCCATACCACGATTGATGCGAGCGCCCGCCCGCTGCTCGGCGTTGGCATCGGGCATTTCAATAACGGCGGTGCAGTCGGAGATTGCAAGCTCCACATTTCCGAACTTATCATACGCAAAGCCGCGGTTTAAGTGGGCCATCGCCCGCAACTCGGCAGTAGCATCGGGCATATCGATCACGCAGGTGTAGTCTGCAAACGCACGTTCCACATCCATGCTCTGACTATAACTAAACCCGCGATTTAAGTGGGCTATCGCCCACAACTCGGCAACCAGATCGGTCATTTCGATCACGGCGGTGTAGTCGGCCATCGCAAGTTTCAAATCTCCACGCTTGCCATAGGTGATGCCGCGATTGATGTAGGCCTGCGCCCGTTGTTCGGAGGGCGCATCGAGCATGTTGATCACAGAGGTGTAGTCGGTGATCGCAAGTTTCACATCCTTCGCCTGCGTGCTCTGGCCGTAGACGTTGCCGCGATTGATGCGGGACTTCACTCGCTGTTCGAGGGGGGCATCGGGCATGGCGATCACAGCCGTGTAATCGGCGATTGCAAGTTCGACGTCCCCCTTTTGCCTACGTTCGCCGTAAGCGACACCGCGTCGGAACCGGGCAAGCGCCCGTTCGGCGGGGTCGAGGAGTTTGAAGTTTGTAACGACAAAGTCGAGGTCGGGTAGCGCCTTGACGTATTTGTAGCTCAGATAAAGATCGGTAGCGATGTCGAAGCGACTGCGGACCTCGGCTGCGAGCGTGGCGTCCGGGTCGGCAGGGGATTTCCCAGTGAAGCGATCCTGCGCGTCGTCGAGCCGTTTGCGGACAGACTGGACCTGGTTGCCGATGTCGAAGTCATCGATAACGCTGGCCGAGTCGACGGACTTCCCATCGGCCGACGTCGCGGAAGACTCAATTCTCCGTGGGAGTTTCACGCCAGTGAGGTCGCATAAGTCGAGTTGTTCGCGGGCGGCGAGGATCGGCTCGCGGAAGATGAACGGGAGCGTGTGACCGGTGAGATGCAGATGCAGCTGAACCATGAGGTCGTCGGCATTTTTGATGTGGACGTAGAAGGCGTTGGCGTGTTTCTTGAGAACTTCGCGGGCGTCATCAGTTAGGCTGCTCTTTTCTGGATCGGAGTTGCGGTCGCACCAGTAGAGATTGTAGTTGAATTGATCCACGTTCTTGAGTGCGCGGGTGATAGCATCGTCCCAACCACTGAAGCCGACGATCAGAACAGCATGCTTGCGGAAATATCCCTGTAACTTTGGTTGGTTGGCGGCAGCGAACTTTTCGATCTCTGCTGGGCTGTTGAGTAGCAGATAACGGTAGATGCTGCCGTGAGCATGGATGACGTGAACGGCATCGGCGATGTCGTCATCGTCGGGATCCTGAAGAGTCTCGGGACGGTCGGAGACAAAATACGGTGCGTTGACCAGTTGCAATGAACGCTGAAGAAGCGGGTCGAAGTTGGTAGTGAAGATCGTGCGGAACAGGCGGGGTTTCTCAGCGATGATCGAGGCGAGAAAAAGATGCGCGGAATTTAAACGATTCCGCGCGCGGCGAATGGTGTCGCCGAAATACCGGCGCACATCGTGTGGGGTACTCAGACCGGGCGTGCAAATAGCAGAGAGCGCAAACCGGTATGCTTCGCCGATGGAGTCGTTATCGGGGACGCCGTCGGCATTGAGGACGATGGGCTTCTTCTTGTCGACAGGTTGGCGATTGTGACAGACAAGAACGCGCTCCCAGAATGCCTTGGCCTCGGCTTTCGAGTGACTGGCGAAGGCGGGATCTTTTTCTTTCCGATTGTGATAGTCATCGGGCGTGGGGCCGTTTTCGTCTTTTCGCTGGCACCTCATCCACCAAGGCAGATCTTCGCGGACAATCTCGGAGGTTGTGGGGATGATGCCATAACTGAAGCCCGAGCCAAGGATGAGGGTGAGCGGTGGATTCTTGCTGATGCATTCGAACAGTTCGGTTTGTTTCAAGATGGTGTATCCCATTCGCCCTCGAACGCCGTGAAGGAACCGCCAACCGCACACTGGTCTTTAGTATATCAGATAAATCGACAACTGAAAGTGGTTGAGTGGGAGAACCCGTTGTGTTTCTCAGATACCAACGCGAGTTTCGCGTGGGTTCACGCCCTGCGCTGCGCAAAGCTTACGCGGCGCGGCGAAACGTCGACGCCGTTAGCGCAACCCAACATAAGTGACTTCGATGCCGGTTACCGATGCCATGAAGCCGTGTTCGTGGTCCCACACGCAGTCGAAGTCGAGGTCTGCCGTTGCTTCACCGCCCACTTGCTCGTGCGTGATGTTGACGATATTCAGAGCGATCAGCCGTACCAACTGAGCCACGCTTACCAATGGCCCGCCGAGTTCTTCCGCGATCGCATCCTCTTCGCCCAGCCAATCCTGATATTCGCCGAACGCAGCAACTAAAATCGCATCCCGGATCGCTTCGCCGTCCACGATCAGCCGGTGGAACGCAGCGACTTGAGCGACAGATGGCGGCGTGCGAGCGTAGATATCCGGGCAGTCGAACGATACCGATACGTCACCCGTGGTCGGCGGATCACCGCCCGGCGTGAACCCGGCCCACGCAGGTAACAACGCATCGCAGTGCCAGCCGGACTTTCGCTCCCAAGTCAGTTGCGGCAACCCGTCGATGGTCAATGTGTCGGGCTTGTTCATTGCATCCTGTTGGCATCAAATGACAACACGGTAGTTATGGCCACGCATCAATTTTACTCGCACCCACACGATTTCGCAAAGTCAATAAGTTCTAGACGATTTGACGTAAGTCGGAATTATGCGGTCTGCACGGACGTACTCAAAAGTGCGCCGAAATGACATAGAAGTGCGCGCAAATGACATAGAAAAGGCGCGCACGGTCGATTTTAGGTCGCATTATGACCCAAAAAAGGCGCTACCTCCGGCAAGTGATAGTCGATGGACCGTCGACGTAACCCCCATACCAAGTGGGAGATACGGCAAAAACGCCCGAAACAGATCAGCAAGTTGCGATCAAAAAGTGACCTTTTGAGACAAAAAAACACTCCTAAAACACGTTTTTGGAGTGTTCGCAATGGTGACTTACGTCGATTCCGAACTACTTTGCACCGACGCAAAACAGCGTTTTGTCGGTACGGATGAAGATCGCGCCGCCACTGATTGCGGGAGTGCCGAGCGTTTCTTCGCCGAGGTCGTTCTCTGCAAGAATCTCGGATTTGTCTGCGGCCTTCAGTACGGTCGTTAGGCCTTTTTCGTTGAAGACGTAGACTTTGCCATCACCCGCAAGCGGCGACGCGGAGGCTTTCCCCTTGAATCGCTCATCCCAAAGTGGCTTGCCAGTGACGGCGTCGGCGGCATTGACAACGCCCGCGCCAGTGGCGGCATACACGATGCTCTTGTAAACGAGCGGCGATGACATTCCGCCGTTGAGTTTCGGCGACTTCCAGAGTTCCTTGAACGTGCCGTTCTCCGCTTTCAGTGCCGTGGTGCCACCGCGACCAGGGCTATAAAGCACGCCTTCCTGGAACGTCGCCGAGGCGATATCGCTTGGGCCGGTGCCCTTTTGCGACCATAACTTCTCGCCTGTTTCGCCGTAATACGCGGTCACAACGCCACGCCCGGACATGATGACTTCGGTCTTGCCTTCGTAGACTCGCACGAGTGGGGTCACCCAGCCGATTTCGCGTTCCCGGCTAATTTTCCAGAGGTTCTTGCCCGTCTTGCGGTCGAGCGCGGCAATGAACGACTCCCCGGCGTTGTCCATTGGCACGATCAATTTGCCATCGGCCAACACGGGCGAAGCGGCCATGCCAACCTGGTTCGTGATGCTCGGGTAATCGCCGACGAGCGAGCGATACCAGCGGAGTGTGCCATCGGCGTCGTACGCGGCCAAGTCCCCCGTGGCGAACATCGCGTACACGCCGGTATCGTCGGCAACGGGTGTCGGTGCGGCCATGCAAGTCATCGGGTGGCAGTTCGTGCCACCGGTGGCGGCGAGTTGCCGATGCCACAGTTTCTCGCCAGTTTTCACGTCGTAGGCGAGCACATGCAAACGGTTGTCGAGCGCACCCGAACTACACGTGATGTAAACCTTCCCACCATGAACGACGGGCGACGACACACCGCGAGCGGGGAGCGGCACCGACCAGCGAAGGCCCTCGGTCTTCGACCATTTCACAGGCAGCCCCGCTTCGAAGGAAACGCCCGTGCCGTTCGGCCCACGAAACTGCGACCAGTCTTCCGCGTTTGTGAATTGACTACCGACGACCATCGCGGCCAATGCAATGAAGCGATTCATGCGGCGAACTCCAGTTACTTGTTGGTGGTAGGGGTGACGATTTGCATCGGTACGGGGCCGCCGAGATTATCGCAGATCCGCAACTGGAAGCCGAATACTTGCGCCCATTGCTCAGACTGATCGTTCTGGCAGATTTTCACGAGAATCTGATTCTTTCCGGCGGTCAGAGTGCCCTTGCCGACGTGTTGG